>DMST01000203.1:515-3660 GCA_003454975.1 Cytophagales bacterium
GGCCCGGCGATGGGCGTCTGTACCCTCGCTACCGTGCATGCCCTGCTGGGCCAGCGGGAACAAGCCTACCGCCTCTGGCAGCGCAGCTACCAGTCCAACGGCTTACCGCCCTTCGGCGTCCTCAGCGAATGTGCCGATGGCAAAGGCGTCGCCCCCTTCTTCGCCACCGGCGCCGGTGGCATGCTACAAACCGTCCTCTCCGGCTTCGCCGGCCTCCGCATCACGGATCAAGGGTTGGTACAAGGGGAGCCACAGTTACCGCCGCATTGGACGGGTTTAAAAGTGATGGGAATTGGGGATGGGAGGAATGGGTTTTGGAATGAGGGAAAATGAGTGGATAATTCAAAGTAGGGTCCCCACGCTGATAGGCATCAAACAGGCAAGGGTTCTAATAGATGTTAACTCGACAAAGCAGTAACCCTTGTACTACTATTAAAAATAGAGAAGAAGTTACGCAATCCTCAACCTTTGACCGATATTAGGCTCTCCAGATTAAGTTGGAAACATAGGCAAAGTAGTATCAGCACAATCAATTAAACCTTTAGAGACTAACTTTTCTCATTAAAAAAAGACTCAACCTTATTTTGAACTTCGGCTATTGTCAAACTCTTACCAAGTAGTTTCTCTGCCCAAGATCTTCCTGGGTGTAATATATCCCAATGAGATTTCCTTTGTTGGTATCTACCTTTTCCTGGATCATGGTTTCCAAAGCCATCAATAACCTTATTCCATAATGGGTTGAAAGTTTCAATTAGTAAACTTTCAGCTAAGGGAATCCATATGTCGTCGACCACTAAAAACTTAGTAACAAAATCTTCTAGATTAAGATTAGTTGCTTGACTTATTGACTTACTATGCTCCCCTAACCTTTTAAATAGAACGTTACCTGGATCTTCCCCTAATCCGAACCCTCCTTTTCTTGCACCAGCTGGCACGGCCTTTCCCACATAGATTGGAGGAGAACTATTCTTAGTTGCTTGACTTCCTGAAATTGGTTCATATAGTGAAAAGTCTCCTTTATAGTAAATTGCATAAATTCCGGCACCAATAAACTCCTCTTCTATTGGCAAGTTATGGGTTTTTGAGTTTAATAACGCTTCAGCTACATTTTCCCCAAGATTGGTTTTATCCAGAGGGTTAAAGGGCTTTATCCTTCTTATTTCTTTCTTTGACATCCTTTTGAATTGGATGGATTAATGATTCACCAATAATTCTAGAAAGCTGAACTGGAACAGCATTCCCAAGTTGTCTCATGGCCTCACTCCATGCTCCCTTGAAAACATAATCATCAGGAAATGATTGTATTCTAGCCGATTCTCTTACTGTGAAATATCTGACACTATTATCGGGAAAAGAAATCATATTTTCACCGCCAGGGACCCCATGATTACCTGCTTTCAGTGCCTTTGATGGTAAATCAATTGGACTTCCAGTATGGCCAGGGTATTTTTTTGCTCCTCCTTTAAATTGATGATTTGGTAATGTAGATATTTCGGCGGATGGTTCAGGTAAATCATTTATTACTGATCTCACAGTAGAATAGGGAAGTAAATCAATTCTTTCATTGAATAATTCATTTTGTAGTTTATTGATTTTTGATTGAAAAATCTTTGACGGCTCATACTTCTCTCTTTTCGAAATTTTGAATTTCTCCCAATATTCTCCACTTATCCATTGATCGTACAAGAGCCTTTCTAAACTATGTGAAGATTTAGGGAACGACCACTCAAAATCCAGATCATTTCTAAATCCAACAATGAATACACGATGCCTATTTTGAGGAATCCCAAAATCAGCTGCGTTTAAGCATCTGAATACTACATTATATCCACATTCATCTTTTCTTCCAGAAGTCTGCTCTTTTTCTAGTCTAGCAAGATGTGAAATCCAGTCTTCATTTTTCTTTTGTAAGATGTAAGGAAATGATAGTCTAAGTAAAATGTATTCAAAGTATGTGCTAAAAGAATCCCTCAATAAACCTTTGACGTTTTCGAATAAAAACATTTTAGGTTTAACCGCATTAATAACCCTTACCGCCTCAGGAAACATGTCTCTATCATCCTCCTTTCCCTTATGCTTTCCTCCAAGTGAAAAAGGTTGACAAGGAGGTCCGCCTGCGACCAAATCTATTTTGCCAAGGTATTCTGAATAATCAAAGTGCCGTACATCCATGGTATGGAGTTTCCAATCCTTAACCAAAGGATGATTTCTGATCTTATTATGAAGAATAGTTTGAGATGCATTAGTATCTCTTTCAATTAACAGCCTATGCTTCCACCCGCTAAGCTCTAATCCCAAGGCCAAACCACCCGCTCCAGTAAATATTTCTAATGATGAATAACTGCTCACTTCCATAATTTTGACCCCAAATTAAGCAAAGAACGTAACAAAGTGCTAAGAGCTTACCTTCCTAAAATCAACATGACACTTAAAATAGCCCAACTGGCACAAGTGTCCCTTGTACAACATTCTATCAAGAGTGCCTCGCTCTCCTAGGCGAACCATTGAGCAGAGTGCCGGATGACTGAACACGACGAGCGGGACTTGCTATCAGGAATAGATCCGAGCACCTACTCAGCTCGGAACCCTAGCACCAGCCACATTACACATAAATCACTTCCAAAAGCCCCTTCTCACCTGCGTAGTCCCTAGCGCTGCTCCATAGCCAATCTTCAGGGCGGCTGACGAAGCCTGCGGCCACAGGGTTGTTATGCACATAGTCAAGTCGTTACTCGACTAGTAAAGGCGAGGAAAGTTCTACCGGATGGTAACTTGGGTGCCAGAATTGGAAGTCCTTATTGTGCGCATTTCGAGTCCCGGTGAAATACATCATACGCAGCATCCAATCACGGCGGCTTTCGCGCTCATTTTCTTCTATCGCTTGTCGAATTTTGCGGGAGGTATACGACTTGTAGTCCCGGATGATGTGCTCTAGCTTGTTTTCTCCGGTTGTGCCAAGGATCAGGTGGGCGTGGCTGGTCATCAGGCACCAGGCGTAGACTTCTAGTCCCTTGTGCTGTTGGCAATACCGAGTACTTTCCAAGAAGATCTCCCGGTATTCGTCCTGGATAAAAACATCGATCCATTGCACTACGGTGAAGGTTAGGAAGTAGATACGCTGTTGATCTCTGATTTTATACTTTTC
>DMST01000038.1:0-5439 GCA_003454975.1 Cytophagales bacterium
GCTTCGGTGGAGGCGACACTTTTTGGTAATGCTTCCAGACCGTTGGCCTTTTTGGCTATTACCGTAGAGAATACCAAGCAAGAACCCATTGTCCTGGATCTTGCTCAGGTGAGTTTATTTCCTGAAGGCGGAATCAAGAGTCTGGCCGAAGCCACGGGCATTCAGATCCTGGCACCGGGCGCCTCCTTTTCTGATACACTCCCCATTCAATCCATCCACCAGGCGCGTGTTTACCAAGAATACGGTTGGGTAGGGTCGCCTACTTGGAGATATTCCCTGCCTTTGTCCTTTATCAGCAACGCTACCGCTGGAGTATGGGAAAGTAGTTTGGACTTAAATACAATAGGGCCTAAACCCCAAGTGGCTGGGGTGCAATTGTATCAATTAGCTCCAGATAAACCTTGGTTGGAAGATCAGATGGATCACTGGCAGGGACTATTAATTCAACGAGAAGGCCAACTAAAGCAAGAATTGGAGGCGAAGGGAGAGGAAGTCCGAATCCCCTTTGATGCGGAATCTACTCCTTTTGTGCATGCATCCCTTCCAGAATTATCCTGCGGTGGTATTAATGTTCGGCTTACTAGCTACCAGCGAGGAGATAGCTTGTATGTAGGTATGCGAATGGTGAACCATTCACCGTTTACCGTTTCTCTGCCCCTGGAGCGTTTGGCCTGCGAGTGGAATATGGTCTCCTCAGTCCCTGCTGTCGTCTACTATCCCAAAGGATTGAAAGGGTCGACAACGGGTGAGTATTTACTGAAGAAGGGCCAGCGGGTAGAGGCAACTCTGGTGTATGCATTGCCGACTGGTTGTGAGGGGTTTGTGTTACGGTTGGACCAGGTTCACTTACAAGAAGTGAATGCAAAAGCCTTTCATGATGGCTTGGCTTTTGACAGGATGATCCCCCAATCAGCTGACGAGTTGCCCCTGTAATAAGCTGCGCTCCTGGCTCAAATCTAAGGTGGTTTCCCATTGCGCTAGCCGGTCAAGGGTTTTCCGTAGAAAGGCTTGATGGGCTTCACCTGCCGGATTTCGGGAGCGATGCTGCAAGGCCCTTTGAAGGGAGGCCCATTGAGGAAGAAAGGCAAGCGCTTTATCGTCCAAGTAAACCTGGGTGAACTTCTCCCATACGTAGTCTTGTGCTACGGAGGTAAGGTGCAGCATGTCCTCCGCGTAAAAGCGGTAGTCGCGCAGGTCGTCCATCACCAACTCATAGGCTGGGAAGTAATGCACTTGCTTCGGAAACTGTTCTGCTAGCTCCTGGGCGGCTACCCGTAAAGTGGCCTTGCTCACGCTGTTGACGGGCAAGGTGTCCTTCAGGTGGCGGACGGGGCTCACCGTGAGTACTACTTGCAGTTTGGGGTTTAGTGTCCATAGCTGCCGGAAAGCTTCGCTTAGTGATTGGGTGATGGTGGAAGTAGCCAGTCTCCCTTTAGAAAACTCAGCGGCCGGTACTTTGTGGCAGTTGGCTACCACCGCTTGGGTATTTTGGTAGGTGTATACGGTGGCCGTGCCTAGTGTGATCAGTAACCATTGCGCATTTTGTAAGAAATCATGGGTTTGCTCCCAAGTGGTTTGAATCGCCTTTTCCAGCTCCACCAGATCCGGATGGGCAAAGTCCGAATGCAAGTCAAAGTGTCGCCAAAGCCCTTCGGATTGTAAGTAATGCGCCTCGCGCGGTAGCTGCTCGGAAACTACCTGGGTGAGCAGTTGAGAAACGGATACGGGGTTGAAAATGACCCCGAATGGGTTCACCGATGCTCTGAATTTGTAGTCCTGAAGTCGTTGGCCCATGGTGTCGGCAAAGCAAGATCCCAGGGTAAGTAGGGGCGAACCTAAGCCGATCTTATGCGGGGAGGGGTCGGGAGTAAACTCAGTGCGAAACGATGGCATGCTCAAAGGTAAAAAAGTAAAGGCCAGAAGCGGAGCTTCCTCCATCACTGGCCTCAAAGATGCTATGGTTTCCTTACTTATTACGAATCGCCATTCTTATTGAGTTTTAGCCTGCCTCCTGCACCAAGGTTGGACAATATTCCTTCCATAATGCCGTCCAACTGTTGATTGTAGGGGGCAAGGGCAGCGCCCATGCCCATCCCGTCCACTACGGTACGCACGGGACGTTCGCCTGCTGGGGTATCAATGATTCTTACGACGGCCTTAGCTACATCTTTCGAATTCTGCTTCGGATGAGCAGCCAAAGCCTCCGCCTGCATCCGTCATGATTACTTTCTTGCTCAGAGGAAATAAAGAAGTTAAAGGTTTTAGGGTGTGATGATGCACACAATCAAATAGAAGGGAACAGAGTCTTGAGACCCGATAAATACGATCGGGTTATCAAGGATAAGCTTGCTTACCTTGAATTAATTATAATACTTCTTGAAGACCTTCGAGATCTGGTCGGGGGTGGGGCCGCGCCGGGGTTGCTCTTCCATCATATGGAAGATTTCCTCTACGGCAAGCAGGTTGAGGCCCATGCGCAAAGCCATGTCACGGCAGTAGGCACGTACCATAGGCGACCATCGCCTGTGCAAGGAAAGCAGCAGGAGCATGCGGTGAAACTGGGGTATGCACTCAAACTCGTGCTTGGGCGGGGTGAAATCCAACACCAAGCTATCGTTGGCAACTGATTCCAAATCCGTATTCGTGACCCCTAAGTGCTCGGCAATTTTTTGGATATACCGCTGCTCTTGTTCGGTAGCGTCGCCTTCAATGCGGGCTAGCGAATACAAGTCATATAAATGACTGAGCTTTTCACGGTACTCCCTATTCATAGAAGAAATTTCGGAAAAACTCCGGCAATTCCTAGGGGCTAGGAAAATTCTTCTTGAAAAGAATGGGGTACTGCCTCCTTGGGGCTATTCTGCGGGGGTAGAAACTTTGCGGGCTTGGCTTATGGCTTTGATCAAAGACAGGTATAAACCTAGTTGAGTATAGATGTATTGCCAATCTTCGGGTCGGTTTACCGGCTTGTGTAGTTTGGGCTCAAACTGCAGATTGCTCAGTAGACTACCTAAGTACATGCGGTTTTCGCAGAAGGAAACCGCTACCTGTACTTTATCGTCCGAACGCCCGTCCAGGGCCAGCAGCTGCTCCTTTACCTGGGCATCAATCAACCGTTTGGTGGCAGGCTCGTCCGTGCCATGTACTTCGTATACTTTCTCAAACGGACCGTCCTCGGTATCTACTCGCGGAGCATCCACGCGGAAGGTCTTTTTGTTGCTTACCTCATGTAGCATCTCCTTTAGCACTTTGGCATCCGAAAAATCAGGCAAAACGTAACTCTTTCCTGAAAATGGAGTGGGGAACTCAGCCACCATAAACGTACCGGAAAACACGAGTTTTACTTGCTCGCCTTCACCTTTGTAGATTTCCAGGTCACTGATCTGCACATCTACTCCATCTAGCTTACCGTGCACGTGATCCTCCCCTTCGATGGTCAGAGGAGTTTTGTCTTGTATTAATTTGTCAATACCATATAAGCCTGAGGCGACTAAAGCCTCTTGAGGAATCATTTTGTCCCTTACGTATTCTAATCTGGGATCCAGTCCGGCAATGAGCCCACCCAGTACCTCTTGTTTATATTCTTTAGTAAAACTCTTTAGGCGGAAAAACCGACTCTTGATCACCATGATTACACTGAAGAACAAGAGTACGAAGAAGTATAGTTTGGCTACCCGTGAGTCTAGCTGCGTGAAAAAGAACCAAGAAAATGCTCCAAACAGGGTGAATAGGATCAAATCCCAGAGGTCCGATCGGCGCTTATGCTTTAGGCGCTCTTCCTCAAATGCATCGAGTAGCATTGTGAGCGATTTGGGAAGAGGAGCCAGGTTAGAATTGGCCTTGAGGTTGTTACGATCAAGCAAACGGGGGATTTGGGCGTACCCGTAACCTAGAATAGCACCTAAGAGGGGAGAGGCAATCATCCAAAGCATGAAATGCGTAGAATTCGTGGTCAGTTTTAGTAATTTATTAAATATCAGAAGATTAGGTGGCTTTTCATAATGATAGTAAAGCTATCACACATAATAGTTTTTAAATTTTTTGTGAAAGTTATGCAACCGCAGTGGAATATTTTGCGTGTACTTATATGTGGGGGTTGATATTTGGTGTATCAACGATTGACCCAATTTAAACAAACAATAATTCTGTAGTCATCATGTAGTCCACGTATAGCTGTTCATATCAACTTTTACAGAGATCCCACTCCTAGGTAGACTCTCTCCATGAAGAACAGCGTGGAGTCTATGATCCGCTCCTTCGGGAGCTATGCTCAATTACATAGTCAGAAGCTTCTTGATTCTGTCCTCTGGGACAGTCCTTTTGGGTGCGTAGCACTGGGGAAAGAGCCCCTCGTGTATGGCGCCTTACCAGAATTGTTTTGCTCGGTAGTTTGGCCCAGTCCTTCACACGCATGAGGATGGACTGCCGGGATAGGTATGGGCGGCTCTATTCTCATAAACCCAGTACAACTCAGCTAATCACGAACCATTCAAACACAACAAAACACTAGTCGCATCATGAAAAAATTACCCATCCGATTAGGACTGTTGGCAGTCCTGGCATTAGTGCTATTGCTTATCGTTCGTTCCGCATATGAGCGCGTAGACGCCGGCCACGCCGGTATTCGGGTAAACCTATACGGTTCTGAGAAAGGCGTGGACGAAGTGACGGAAGTGACGGGGGCCGTTTGGTACAATCCCATTACCACAGAGATCTACGAGTTTCCGCTTTTTGTACAAAACGCCGTGTTCACTCGGGATTTGCAAGAAGGAAGCCCGGATAACGAAGAGATTAGGGTCACTACGAACGATGGATTGGTAGTTTCGATGGATGTCTCCATCAACTACCGCATAGCGAACGATAAGGCGGTAGACATCTTTGAGAAGTATAGGAAGCCGCTAGACGAGATCAGCCGTACCATCTTGCGTAACTACCTGCGCGATGCGTACAACCGCTCGGCCAATTTCTACACCGCAGAGGAGATTTATACCAAGAAGAACGAGTTCATCCACCAGGCCGATAGTATGTTTCAGGCGGACTTGAGTCGGGAAGGATTTGTGGTAGAGAAAGTGGTGATGCTGAACGAGTTACGCCTGCCAGATAAGATCAAAACGGCGATAGACCGGAAGATTGAGGCGCAGCAGATTGCCCAACAAAAAGTAAATGAGCTGGAGCAGGCCAAGGCGGATGCTCTTAAAAAGATAGAGGCTTCTCGCGGTGAGGCTGAGGCCATGCGGATCCAGGCTGATGCAGAGCGCTACGCCTTTGAGCAGAAGCGCGCGGCCCTGAACCGACTGTTGGTACAGCAGCAGCTCATCGAGCGCTGGGACGGTAAGTTGCCCCAGTACGGTGAGGTGCCTCAGCTCTTCAGAGACGTTACACGTACCCAATAACCCACTTAACCCGACAATGAGAGCCCCCGCGGTGGGTGAAATACAT
>DMST01000038.1:5481-15524 GCA_003454975.1 Cytophagales bacterium
GCTCTCTTACCAGCTTGACTTTTTATAATGGTACCATGCATCCTAGACACCTTATTAATGAGTGAATTACTATAGGTGATAGCGGGGCGCATTACACAAGCCCGGCCCATTGGCCGCTACAGCAATGGGCGATACGGGTAGGCCCCCCAAGAATTAATTTTAATTGAATTTAATGGACCAGCTAAACCCATGATTCTGACCAGCAAAACAAGTAAAAGCAACCAGCTAAATGATGAACAACAAGCCAGCTAATCAACCAGACCAGCTAATCATTAACAACAAACCAAAACGTAATCGCATGAGAAAAAATTTACTATCCCTTGGCTTCCAAAGTTTTATGCTGTGGAGGCAGTACGTATACGATTGGTACCGCAGCCTCGATTATTATGAGCGGCGAACGGTACGGCATACTTTGCCCGTCGTAAGACACGCCGAAATAGTGCTGGTAGAGGCGCGAAAGAGCATACCATAACACCTCCTTAATTGACGGTGGGGGATTTGCCGGACGGATTACATGACGGATCTGTCCTCCCCCTACCTACACCCTAACCTGTGAAAGTATGATACTGATAGTCTTGCTGATTTGGTTGATTGGCTACTTGATTTCCTGCCTTTTGTACTGAAGGAAATGAGGCATAGGTTCATGAAAAAATTATCTTTGGAATTAGCAGAAGGCTATTTCCACACTAACTTTAAGGCAACACATTGAACGAATGAAAGAGCTTCTAGACTTTTCTGTGACAGGTGTCAACTGGATGCCTACGGCCATGCTGGTCTTCTGCCTGTTCTACTGGATCATCGTGATTCTGGGAGTTTTTGATCTGGATACACTGGATTTCGATGTGGACCTTGACTTGGACATAGATGTGGATGGCGATGTAGATGCGGGCGGTGGGGGCAATACGCTCACCTGGCTTAATAATCTGCTGGCCTTCTTCAATCTAAAATATATCCCTTTTATGGTATGGCTTACATTCCTGGCCTTACCGGTATGGGGAGTGACCGTATACCTGACCTGGCTCCTGGACATCCATTCCTTTGTGATAGGATTGGGAGTGTACCTTCCGGTGCTGTTTGGGGGGCTGTTTTTGGCAAAATTTTTAACCTGGCCGCTGGTGAAAGTATTCAAAGCACTCGATGAAGATGCCCCCCAGGATGCTGTGGGTGGTATCGGCTATACCAAGACGAATCTGGAAGGCTCCAAAAAGGGGCAAGTACAGGTAGAAACCCAAGGCAATCCGGTACTCATAATGGCGCGGGCCATTGAGGGGCAGATGATCGCCAAAGGGGCACAAGTGCTCGTGATAGAGCACCTGGAAACCGAAAACCTATACCTGGTAGAACCTTACCAGGCATAAGAAGATAAACAGACACTCAAATTCAACCTTTAATTAAAACCGTATGGGCGCAAACATTATTTGGACGATCATCATCGTCTCATCCATTGTTGTAATCGGATTTCTGATTCTGATTGCCAGTATCTACCGCAAGGCTGGTAAAGGAGAAGCCTTGGTACGTACCGGAGTAGGGGGTACCAAAGTGTTTTTCTCCGGTGGGCTGGTCTTCCCGGTACTCCATAGGATGGAGCGAATGGATATCACCGTGAAAACCATTCTGCTGAGCAGAAAAGGCAGTGATGGTTTGATCTGTAAGGACAATATGCGGGCCGATATCCAGACTACGTTCTTCGTACGGGTAAACAACCAAGCTAAAGATGTAGAACAAGTGGCCGATTCCATTGGTACGGAGCGGGCTTCGGATCCGCAGCAGCTTGAGTTGTTATTCGATGCGAAGTTCTCGGAGGCCTTGAAAACTGTAGGTAAGCACTTCGAATTCGTGGAGTTATACAACTCGCGAGCACAGTTTAAGGATCGGATCTTGGAAGAGATTGGTACCGACCTGAACGGCTACATTCTGGACGACTGCGCGATTGACTATTTGGAGCAGACTAGTATTCAGGACCTGGACGAGAACAACATCCTGGACTCGGAAGGTATCAAGAAAATTATTGAGCTTACTTCTACCCAAAAAATTGCGGCCAACGAGATCGACCGTGAGCGGGAGAAAGTGATCAAGAAGCAAGATGTAGAGGCCAAAGAAGCGGTGCTGGAGCTGGAGCGTCAGCAAGAAGAGGCTGAGGCCAAGCAACGTCGGGAGATATCGGTGGTGAAATCACGCGAGACCGCTGAGGCGGATAAGATTCGTGAAGAGGAGCGGCTGAAGGCAGAGAAAGCCCGGATTGCAACGGAAGAGGAGATCCAGATAGCCGAAGAAAACCGTATGCGTCAGGTAGCGGTAGCCTCCAAAAATAAGGAGCGTACCGAGGCCGTGGAAGAAGAGCGTGTGAAGCAGGCCCAGCAGCTGGAAGAAACTGAACGCTTGCGCGTGGTAGAGCTAGCGACCATTGAAAAGGAAAAGGCGCTGGAAGTAGAGCGTAAGAATATACAAGACGTAATCCGGGACCGCGTGGCCGTAGAGAAGGCCGTGGTGGAAGAGCAGGAGCGCATCAACGATACTAAAGCGTTTGCCGAAGCTGAACGTCAACGCAAGGTTAAATTAGTCGCTGCCGAGCGGGATGCTGATGCAGCCCTGGTAGCAGAAATCAAAGATGCCGAGGCCAAGAAGCAATCGGCCGAGCACGCCGCGAAGCAACGGATCATAGAGTCGGAAGCAGAGCAGCAGAGCTCGGGCATGCGAGCCGATGCCATCAAGACGCTGGCGGAAGCCGAGGCCGCTGAGAAAGCAGCCTTAGGTATGGCGGAAGCACAAGTGCGAGAGGCAAAAGCACAAGCCCGCGAGAAAGAGGGCGAGGCGGAAGCCAGTGCAGTAGAAGATTTGTCGTTGGCGGAGGCCAAAGGCATAGAGGCCAAAGCCGAAGCGCAAGCTGGTGCAGAAGACCAGCTGGGTCTGGTGCGGGCCAAAGTAGCTCGTGAGCAAGGTAAAGCTGACGCCGAGGTGATTGACGTGAAGGCGGATGCCATGGAGAAACAAGGCCTGATGGAAGCTAAAGTGCTGGAGCAGAAGGGTATAGCGGAAGCAAAAGGCATAGCTGAAAAGGCCAAGGCGATGACCGAACTAGACGGTGTAGGCAAAGAGCACGAGGAATTCAAACTGAAGCTGGAGGCCCGCAAGGAAATAGAGTTGGCACGCATCAACGTACAAAAGGATGTGGCGCATGCACAGGCTCAGGTGATTTCCGAGGCCATGAAGTCGGCCAACATCGACATTGTGGGTGGCGAAACCATGTTCTTCGAGCAGATTATGGGCAGCATAACGCAAGGCAAGAAGCTGGACCGCATGATGGACAACAGCCAGGTGATGACTCAAGTGAAAGATACCTTCTTTGGTACCCAGAACGGGGACAACTTCAAGGAGCGCTTGCAAGGTTTTATTGACCAGTTTGGCGTGAAGGGTAAGGATCTACGTGAGCTAAGCCTGACGGCCCTGCTGATGAAGCTGGCCGGGCAGACGGATGACGAGGAGCAGAAGGGTATTCTGGGCAATCTGAAGACGATTGCTACCACGCTCGGTATCGGCGGCAAGACTGCCGAAGACTTGGGGTTGATTTAATTTGAAGGTGTTAGGGGGGCGTTAAATACAACGCCCCCATCATTTAATTCCTCAAGGCATCCTTTTGCCTTTGGCACATTCCTATGTGCTCATTGATCGTGACCTATTCTTTCCCTTACCTACGATCCCACATTTTCTAACATGGCAGAAGCAACAACTCAACAAACCGACGATAAGAATAAGAGTGCAGCCCTGGAAGGCGGCACCTATGAGATACTGCAGAACCGCCTGCGCAAAAGTGCGGGTGAATTGCGTGCTCGTCTCAACCAGCTCAATGATGACCGTAAAGATACTTTTGGGGCCCTGGATATGGCCTTGCTCACCACAGAGCGCATTACTACTGAGCACAATTGTGTGCCGCGGGACATGGTACCCCTGGGTGACCACTTTCTTTTTGGTTACAATGTGCACCTGGGCCTGAAGCAGGAACTAGAAGTAGCTGATGTTTTTAGTGTGTACCAGTACGGCAATCAGCATTTTACTCCGAAGGGACTAGAACTGATTGACGATGAGCGATTTATCGATGACTTCGGTAAACTCTACAAATACTACCGAAATACCACCTTTGCCCGTTTTGCTGTGATAGGACCGCACCTATATATGGTGTTTCGGGTAGGTAAAGAAGTGAAGGATATCAAGACCTTCAAGTGGATCATCAATGGTGAGGGCGGGCTAGAGTATTTGGATAACCGCAGTGACCACGAGGTGGTATTTCCGGCCCAGCACGAATTCCGGTGGGAGCGGGCCACACGAGATGATTTCCGGGACGGTAAGCACCCACACGTTAGTATAAAAGACCACGTGTACGTGGAAACCATCGGCGGTGACCTTACACTGAAGGTGGAAGACAATACGGACGAAGGCCAGGGGGTCTACTCCGAGCCCGTTGATATTAAAGACCAGACCCTGGACGATGCTGAGTACTGGTACGCCGTAGTGGGTAACCTGGTTCTACTTAAGATAAAGCCGTACCAGGAAACGGTATTTCGGTACATCATCTTCAACAAGAAGTTGTCCGAAGCACGCCGGGTAGACGCTATCAAGGATACCTGCGTATTCCTGCCCGATGACCACGGCATCATCTTCCCCAACGGCTATTATCTGCAGACTGGAGAGTTCAAGCAGTTTGAGATCCAGCTGGAGGACATGGTCTTCGAAAAGCGTATTCTGTCGCCTAACGGGGAGGACTTTGTGTACGTCTTTCTCAACCGCCTGAGCGGTCAGTATCTATTGCTGCCCTACAACCTCATTGCGCAGCAAGTGCAAAACCCCATCACGTGCCACGGCTATAGCATCTTCGAGAACGGCGAGATGGTATATTTCAGGGCAGAGGACGAGCCTAGCAAGCACCACGCTGTACAGATTTGGCAGACGCCCTACGTAGGGCCCAACTACGTCATACCCGTGCACGAAGAGAACTACCTCTTCAAGATTGGGAACAAAGAGATTGTACGGGCCATGGCTGAGTGCAACGAGTTGATGACCCTCATTGGTAAAGAGGATAGCTACGGCGGTTTGTACGGAGACCTGATCCGGATCAGTACCGATTTGCTGGATAGTTTCCACTGGCTGACCCGGGAGGAAACCCACCAGCTCAACGAGCCCATCGACGAGATTCGGCAGACGGCCAACCAGGCCGTGGAGGAGTTCGAGAAGGTGCGCCGCATCCGGGCCAGTACCCAGAAGCAGGTAAGCCAGGTGAGCAAGGAGGCTGATGAGTTGATTCGTCGGATCAAGAATCGGCGGGCCGAGCATATTTTAGACTATGTAGGCTTCCTGAGTGATCTGCGCCGGGTACGGGGTGAGGTAATCTCGCTGAAAGAACTGCGCTATGTAGACCTGGATCGTGTGGCGAACTACGAGAGCCAGCTGGAAGAATTTACCGACTCGGTGAGCCAGAATACCGTGCAGTTTTTGCTGCGCAAAGAAGCGCTGGACCCCTACCGTGATACCGTGCAGGGGCTCAACGAGAAGGTACAGAAGGTAACCAAGGTGGTGCTGGCGGACGAGCTGGATACGGAAATCTCCCAGGTGGCTGGCGATCTGGAAATGCTGATTGAGATTGTGAGTAACCTTGATATTGAGGATGCTACACAGACCACGGAAATCATTGATCGGATTTCGAATATCTATTCGGAGTTCAACAAGATAAAGGCGGCCTTGAAGAACAAGCGCCGCGAGCTGGCCCTGGTGGAAGGCCAGGCGGAGTTCAACGCTCAGCTCAAGCTCATCGATCAGGGCTCCATCAACTATCTGGACGTGGCGGATACGCCCGAGAAGGTGGATGAATACCTGACCAAGCTGATGGTGCAGCTGGAAGAGCTGGAAGGCCGTTTTTCAGAGTTTGATGACTACATCGATAAGCTGTCGGTAAAGCGGGAGGAGTTGTACAATGCCTTCGAAAGCCGCAAGGTGGCCCTGATTGAGGCCCGCAACAAGCGCGCGAATACGCTGATGTCGGCGGCCGAGCGGATCATTAAAGCCGTGAAAAGCCGCCTGGGCCGTTTCGAGTCGGTGGCTGAGATCAATGGCTATTATGCCTCTGACCTGATGATCGAGAAGGCGCGCAACATTGTGGACGAGCTGTTGGAATTGGGCGATTCGGTGAAAGCTGACGATGTGCAGAGCCAGCTGAAAACGGCCCGCGAGGAGGCCGTACGCCAGCTCAAGGACCGCACCGAGCTCTACGTAGACGGGCAGGACGTGATTAAGCTGGGCAACCATGCCTTTAGCGTGAACACGCAGCCTTTGGAGCTGACCACGGTGTTCCGCAACGATAGCCTGTACTACCACCTCACCGGTACCAACTTCTTCGAGGAGGTAATCGATGAGACGGTGCAAGAGGCCAAGGATGTATGGGACCAGAGCTTAGTGAGTGAAAACCGAACTGTGTACCGGGGTGAATACCTGGCCTACAGCCTGTTGGACGAGGCCATGCGCACCGGCAGCCCGGCTCCGCAAGCAGAGGTGCCCCAGCATACGGTGTTGAGCCTGAGTCACTTGACGGAGGAAGAGGTGCAAGCCTACGTGGCTGCTCGTATGGCCACCCGATTCAATGAGGGGTACGTGAAGGGGGTGCACGATGCTGATGCAGCCAAGCTGCTCAGTGCCTTGGTGCGCATGGTACAAGCCGCGGGCTTACTTCGCTTCCCGCCTACGGTACGGGCCCTGGCTACGCTGTACTGGTACCGCGAGGCCACGGCCGAGACCAAGGCCTACTGGACGGATCAACTGAAAGGGGTAGGGGCCATTCTACAGGTGTTCCCCGAGACCCACGAGTTCGATGATATTTTGGCAGATCTTCAGGAGGAGCTGACCAAGTGGTTAGAAAAATCCGAATTGGCGCCGTCTACCCTGGGTGCGGCTGCCGGTGACTACCTGTTCCGGGAGTTGAGTCCCCGCCAGTTCTTTATCGTAGATGGTGGGGCGGCCGAGCTGCGCAAGCACTTTCTGGAATTCATCCGTGGGAAGAAGGCCCTCAAGAACTACGAGGAAAGCCTCAAGGCGTTGGTGGACCGCCCACTTGAGCGGTTCCGCATGCTACAGCACTGGCTGCGTGCCTACCTGCCCCAATCGGAGCATCCCGAGTGGGAAGCCTACCTGGATGAAACCGCCATCTGGTTGGATATCAATGATTTCCGCGAGAAGCAAGTGCAGCACGTTAAACTCACTGAGACCTTGGATGAGATCCAGGGCAGCCACGGGGTCATTAACCAGGGAACCTATTCGCTGGACTACCACCCTTTCGTGCAACGGCTCAGCCAGTACGAAGCCATTTCGGTGCCCATGTTCCACGCCTTTGCGGCACGCAAAAAGGAGCTGGCCGAGGAGGCCACCGAGGACATGCGCCTGGATGAGTTCAAGCCCCGTGTGCTGAGTAGCTTTGTGCGGAACCGCCTGATCGATACGGTGTACTTCCCGCTCATCGGTGCCAACCTGGCTAAGCAGATTGGTGCAGCGGGCGAGGGCAAACGGACGGACCTCATGGGCCTTTTACTGCTCATCTCACCTCCTGGTTATGGTAAAACCACCCTGATGGAGTACTTGGCTTCACGCCTGGGCATTGTGTTTATGAAGATCAATGGCCCGGCCATCGGGCACGAGGTGAGTAGTGTGGACCCCGCCGACGCGCCCAATTCCAGCTCGGCCGAAGAGCTGGAGAAGCTCAACCTGAGCTTTGAAATGGGCGACAACGTGATGATCTATCTGGATGATATACAGCACTTGAATCCCGAGTTCCTGCAGAAGTTCATCTCGCTGTGTGACGCCCAGCGCCGCATAGAGGGCGTGTACAAGGGCCGCACCAAGACCTACGACTTCCGCGGTAAGAAGGTGGCCGTAGTGATGGCGGGTAACCCCTACACGGAGTCCGGTGATAAGTTCCAGATACCCGACATGCTTGCTAACCGGGCGGATATTTACAACCTGGGTGATATCATCGGGGACTCCGACGATGCCTTTAAGCTGAGCTACCTGGAGAACTGCCTCACGGCCAACTCGGTGCTGAATAAGCTGGGCGGCAAGAGCCACAAGGACGTGCTCACGCTCATCCGCGTAGCGGAAACGGGGGTGATTGAGGGCCAGGAGTACGAGGCCAACCACAGCCCTGAGGAGATCAGCGAGTATGTGAACCTGTTCAAGAAGCTGCTGCGCATCCGAGACGTGGTGCTCACCGTGAACCAAGCCTACATTGACAGTGCGGGCATGCAGGACGAGTACCGCACCGAGCCGCCCTTTAAGCTGCAGGGCTCCTACCGGGACATGAACAAGATGGCCGAGAAGGTAAGCCCCATCATGAACGAGGCCGAGCTGGAAACGGTGATCCGGAGCCACTACGAGCAGGAAGCCCAAACCCTCACCAGCGGTGCTGAGGCCAACCTCTTAAAGCTCAAGCAGCTGATCGGAACGGTCACCAAGGAGGAGAAGAAGCGCTGGAAGGAAATCCTGGCGGTCTTTGCCAAGCAGCAACGCGCCAAGGGCTACGGAGGCTCTCAGGTGGGCTTAGTTGTAGAGCAGCTAGAGAAGATTGCTGAGGGGTTGAGTAAGTAATTTCATCCTGTGCCGAGCTTCCAAGCTCGGCACGATGGATATGTAAAGCCCCCTGGCTTTCGGAAGCCAGAGTCTTCCTGCATCCGTGAGTTGAAAGCCAGGAGGCTTCCAACAGTTATACTTGCTATCCTTTGAGATGTTCTGTTTGCAAAATCATGAGCTATTCAGAAGTGAATTCCAGAATACTAAATCTTCGTCAGAGTCTTCAATGGAGATAAATAGACCACTATCCGAATTCAAAGAAGAAGTTATAGCCGATGAAGGTGAATTGACTTTGGTGATAGTTAATGCAGATAAACCGAAAGTGGAAAATAATAGCTGACTTGGTGAACTGGATAATCAGGATGGAATAATATTTTTCTTTGCGAACTAATACATCATCAACCCATAAACAATGCTCTAGGTGCCATGTACAGATTCAACTTGACCATAAACACCCTCACTCGGGATGGTTTATATATATTTATCTTGGTTGTATTCGTTTTGGCAGGATGCCAAACGAAATACACAACCGAAATAGGGGGACGTGCTTTGGAAAGCATTGTTGATACTACCTTGAGTGGGCAACCCTACCTGGATATCCAGAATTCTCCTCGGTTCGAAAGGCAGATATTGTCCCATATCTTTCTTCCCGATAGTACAACCTTATACCAAGATACTTTGGGTATGTGGGTGGTTTTTGATCAAACCTTGTTTCAGGATATTGCCAACTATCATGATTTGATTTATCAGGTTAGTTACCGCGTAGAATCTAACGGCAAATATCCTATACCCGATTACATTCTGGATAGTAGAGATTCAGTGTACATCAAGATTCCTACGAAGCGCATAAACCGGGAAGCAGAGGAAATTACTTTTTACAATCAATTCCACTGGGAAACTGCCTCAGGCTTATCTTGCGACACCTTATTTGTCTACGGAATACCCAATCCGCTGTATGTGCAAGGGCTAATTCAAGGAGAGTAAACTGAGAATATTTTACTCCCCTGCTTCTAAACAAAACGCCCTCCGAAGAGGGCGTTTGCGTTGTTGCGAGAGCTATGAAAAGTAGCGGTTGAGTCCCTTGCTTTGGCTAGAAGCAGGGGCGTTTCTTAGTTATCCGTGCGGTAGATGTGGGTATCACCGATGGTCATCAGACGGCTAGCGCTGTGCAGCGCTTCGGCTAAATCAGCGTCTTGTGTCATGCCCGCAAAGTCAACAGTACCTTCAGCTACCAGCTCATCCTGAGCGTTGTACACCTTTACCGTGGTTTCTGGTTCCATACCGAAGAAGTGCTGAATTTCCGTTTCTTCTGTGCCCATCATTTCGGCTACCTCCGTGATGGAAAGCTGAGCTTCTACGTGTGCTTCGGCATCTTTCGTGTCGTTCTTTTTGGTGGTAGTAGTAGCGAAAGAAGTGGTAGCGAATCCTACCAAAGCGAAGAG
>DMST01000486.1:0-8256 GCA_003454975.1 Cytophagales bacterium
TTTCCGTACGAACACCCCAAAAACTACCGTGCAGCACCCACTTTTACTAGAAAATGAACCCCAAAAACCTCAAAATCAACACTTTACAGGTTTGTGAATTTAGTAGCGGCGAAAACAGGAGTCATACCTAATGCGTGCTTTGGCGCAAAAACAATTCGCTAGTTGACCTAGCTTGCGTTCGGTCCTCAGGAAATAAGGTAAATAGGGAAAAGCTCGTAAGGTGACATCGTACACATCCAATATTTCATCGATGGCATAAGAAGGCCTGGGATCTTGGTCGTACTTTTTCATTCCCAAGAATATCATTCCTTGGTATAGTTTTGCCTTACTTGGTTGCTCGTAAAGAGACTGGAAAAAACCGAACATCCCTTGTAAAGAATTCTTATCTGTAGCATCGAATATGATCGGTCTAGGTCCTTTTTGCTCCATTATTTTTCTGTCAGCTTAAATATTGATTTGAATAATTCTGGAACTCCACAGATAGAATAATGCTCTGGTATTTTTAAAATTCCCTTACATAATTCCGTAGTATGCCAGGCACAATCAGTTTGTTGGCACCTCAGATAGCTGGAAGGGTTTTTGTTCGCCAGATTTAAAAAAACCTCATGTATTGTTTGTATGTGACCAATAGAGGTAATATCAGCTTTTGCTGATTCCATAAGTCGCTCTTCGTGCTCAGGAGCTAACTCCTCCTTACTTGAGAATATCGGTCTGTATTCTACCTTGCCGTCCGCATACCGCACCATTGTGGGTAAAAATTCGGTTACTAGTTGGTTCTCAGAAGCATAGGGCATAGCGGCAAGTGTATAGGCTGCCTGTGGGTTCTCATATTACAGATTGATGAATTTTGAAAAGTATCTGAGTAAATAGGGGTTGGCTTTTTCTGAGTTTTGATAAACAGCGTCTCGTAAAGAAATTAATTCAACTTGCTCATTATAAATCAATCGTTGAAAAGATTCATAGTTAGGATTACCCTTTCGGATTAGTCCGCTAATACCCATGCCTTTGATAAGTATCTCAAAGGCTTCCAATGGATCTTTACTATTCAAACACCAGTAGCAGAGCTGTGTGAAGATGGAAAAAGTATCGCCACCGTAGAAGTGTTCTGCAACCTTCACTGGAGCTAAGAAGCTATCGAAATGGTTTTCAGAACACCACGTGAAAAAAGATTCCATACCGTATACTTTATCCGGCAGAACAGCATTGAATCGATACGAGCACATGATAGCAAAGCATTCCACAAGGTCAATGATCCGTACCGTGATGCTTTCTCCATTTCTCAAGGGAAATACCTTGCTGGTTTTTAGCCTTTCAGTAGGTAGTTGCCCGATGTGTTTTTGGGCTAGCTCTCTGACTAGAGTAAGTTCCAATTCTTCCTCATCCCTTTGTTCTAGTTTTTGAGCAAACGAAATAAGACTGTCCCATAAATCTTGACTTATTTTGTATACATAGCTACAGGTAAATAGCTGAATAAAATGCGATATCTCATGTTGAATCGTATCTAGTATTCCCTCTGTCTTCCAGGTGTTATTTTCTCTTTTTTCTGCTAGCTTGGATTTTGTGTCCTTCAGAGAGAAATTCAACGTGACAATCCCTGTACACAGGTCTACACTTCCGTCTTTATACAGATAAGGTGGAGGAATCTTCATCTTCCTGTTTCGGCTGGATGGCTTTCAAAATTTCTTCCCGCTCTTCCTTCTTGCACCATTTTGGTATGGTCACTTTAGTCTCTCCGTTCTGTATTTCTATGGGCGTTTTGTCAATTGATTTATCAATCAGTTGCCTGATTGTTAAAAATAGCCCGGTGGTAATGGCTCCGTTGGTTAAGACAATTTCTAAAATTGATTCGTAATTCTGATCAAGACTAATGCTATCTGATTGTTGTTCAGGTGTTTTGGTTTCGAATTCTTTAAAGAATCCTATGAAATCAGATTGGTATCGTTTGTCAAATTTTATTGTCATGGATTTGGTGGTTATGACTAAAAATAATGGTTTTTTGAGGGGTTATTTTTCTATTTACAAGATAATAAATCAATAGAAATGCTGAATAATTCTGCCACTGGTCTAAAGGGATTTACCTGGCTGAGTGTGTGTGGATGCGCTGGAACCCACCTGCTTATTTGATTGAGTTGGAACACGGTTTCAGACCTAAATATTTTGCATATTTCTAGGGTATAACCAAACCCTTACGCATGAGATACTTAGCACTTATACTCACCGTGTGTTATGTAGCAAATTCCTACGGCCAGCCTTCTGTCAAATACCTCAACCAAACACCGCCTTCCACCACCCCGGAGGTGTTTGCTCCCGGGCTCATCTCTCAGAACAACGAGTATGAATTTGGCTCCGTCTTCAATGCTGACTTTACGGAGTTCTTCTACGGGGTAGAAGGACAAAACGCCTCCGAGATCCGCTATTCCCAACGCACTCCCGGTGGCTGGACTGACCCTGTAGTCATGCTACAGCACCCACGGGACGGCCACAACGACCCCTTCCTCTCCCCAGATGAACAGCGGCTGTATTTCATTTCCCAGCGGGCCAAAGACGGCGATGGGCCGCCCGAGGATTACGACATCTGGTACGTGGAGCGGCAGGGCAAAGGTTGGTCTGAACCCATCAATGCCGGGCCGAACATCAACACCGGCGGCAACGAATACTACATCTCATTCACGGCAGAAGGTACCATGTACTTCGGCTCCAATCGGGAGGATTCCAATTTCGACATCTACGCTTCGGCCATGAAAGACGGAGAGTTCCAGACGGCCGTTCGGCTACCCGGGGCGGTGAATACGAAATACTACGAAGCGGATGTGTTCGTGGACCCACAAGAGCGGTACCTTATCTTTTGCGCACAGCGCCCGCATGGTTTAGGTGAGGGGGATCTCTACATCAGTTTTAAAAATACGGACGGTAGCTGGACGGAATCCAAGAATATGGGTGCACCCATCAATTCTACTGGGCATGAGCTATGCCCTTTCGTTTCAGCAGATGGGAAGTACCTCTTCTACACCAGCCGTCAGGATATTTACTGGGTAGACACGAAGGTGATCTGGGATATGCAGGAGGATTAGTATAATCAAATCCAAAATAGATCCACCTCATAGTTTCTGATCCATTCATCTTTGCTGACCAGAGTCAGGTTATCGCATTGTGCTTGAGCCACTAGCATTCGGTCGAAGGGGTCTCTGTGATGAAAGGGCAGCTGGATGTTTTGTAAGATATGGAGAGGGGTAATGGATAATAATTCAAGGCCCGAATCAGAAATGATGTTGAAGATTTCGTTTAAATCCCGTTTTAACAGGAGTTTATTCAACGAATGCTTGATCCCAATTTCCCAATACGAAGCTATGCTCACCCAAACCTTTCCCTCATGGTTTTCAATGAATGCTTTAGTGGATGCTGAAAGTTTTTTATCCTCTGTGACGAACCAAATGGCCACGTGGGTGTCCAGGAGTAAATTCACGACTCGTATTCCTTGAAATCATCCAAAGGTTGATCAAAATCGGGTTTCATTTCAATCAAGCCTTTTGCTAGTCCTGCGGTGCGTTTAGTAGGATTCTTTTCAGTACTGATTTGTGATGCAAGTTGGTCTACATACTCCTCCACTTTTTGCTGGAGGTCAGCAGGAAGCATGGCAAGCTTGGTATATAAGGGATTGTTGATCATGATTAAATATACGAAAGTATCCAAATTGGGATTTTTAGTGTTGCAACCCCAAATACATGCATAATTCTATAAGACTCATATTACTCGTCCTTTTTCCTCTGCTCAGTCAAGCGCAAGACTACGGAGATTTTCCCCTGATTAGCCAGGAGGAACTCCTGAGGGACTTAGCGCTGCTCCACCAAGGCTTGGACCAGTACCATTCGGGCATGTACTGGTACACCTCAAAGGATAGCGTGGATGAGGCGTTTGCAGCCGCCAGAACAGAGATTGACCGGGACATGTCGGTGCTAGAATTCTACAAAATTATGGCACCCTTGGTAGGCTTGTCGCGTGAGGATCATACCGATATATTTTTGCCTGACGAAGTTCGAGAGAAGGTAAGTACGCAGGGCGCCTTCCTTCCCTTGGTTACGGTGTTTTTAGGCGAAAAACTGTACTGCATTCGGAACGGCGCTGATCAGGATGCGGCCCTGGAGGGCAAAGAGATTTCATCTATCAACGGGAAAACGCCTGTAGAATATGCGGCCGAGCTGGGTAGCTTGTTTGCCTCAGACGGCTACATCAAGACGGTGAAGTACAGCGATTTGTCGGGCTTCAGCTTTTCCAGATACCTTTACTACTATGGTGGCAAGCAAGCTACGTTTCAGGTGACCTTGGAAGGAGAAACCTTTGATTTGCCTTCCTTATCGATTGCTGAAATCAACCAAAACCTCAGCCGGAGGTATGCCTCCGAGGAGAGAGAGGGGGTGGATTCGGAATCCTTGGAGTTCCGCGTGTTGCGAGATTCCATTGCCTACCTGGGCATCCATTCTTTCTCCAACGGTACCATACGGGAGAACGCAGTCAACAACAACCTGAAGAAGTTCTTGGACCAAAGCTTTGCCACTATGGAAGCCCAAGGCGTCCAAACGCTCATCGTGGACGTGAGCCAGAATGGCGGTGGTAACGAAGGAAACGAGAACCTGCTGTTCTCCTACCTGGGAGAGAACTACCAAAAGTATGAGCGTGTGCGGACCAAAACACAACGGGCGGTACTGGACAACGGGGTAGACCCACCGGTAGAGCTAGAGACTTTTGGTTGGCTGGAACGGACCTTTGCGAACCAAAAAATGCCTGATGGTAGCTATGAACGCCGTAGTGACCGGGGCATAGGCCTGATGGCCTACAAAAAAGCTCCTGCATACCGATTTCAGGGGGAGGTATTTGTCATCATAAGCCCGGTGACCTACTCGGGCGGCAGTGAGTTTGCCAACATGATGGCTACCCGCCACCGGGCTACCTTCGTGGGCCAGGAAACGGGAGGCGGATACTACGGCAATACCAGTGGCTACAGCGCCGAGCTTACGCTGCCTCATTCCGGGATTACGGTGGACTTACCTTCTTTGCAATTTGTCATGAACGTAGAGGATCGGTATCCTTTCGGCAGCGGAGTGCTACCAGACTATCCGGTTGTGCCCACCATCGAGCAGTACCTGAATGGAGATAATGCTGCGTTAGACTTTATTTTAGACCTTTTGGCTGATGAGAAGTAATCGCTCTTCCTTTATCCTCTTTCAAGGTCTACCGAAAAGGCCTCACGAGGTGCTTAGAAGCGTGGGCTGCAGGCCGTTCCAGAATAAACGCTGGACTGCCATCTGGTGAATGCCCTTGTGGCGCATGTATTCAAAGTGATGATCCATGATCTCCTGCGGAAAGGAAGGAAACCGTTTGCCTGGTTGACCATTGCCCAAACTTATAAAGCTTGTATGGTACCCGTGCTCTGGCAGATAGTACCAGATACTTCTTCATGGCAAGTAAAAAACTGAGGCCATGAATTGGCAGTGTCGATTCCTGCTATCTTTGTTTGAAATCCATCCCTGAACTCCCCGTATCTATGTTTGCTGCCGAACCCTACGTGTCCAAAGAAAATTTACTTGGCTGGGCAAATGAATTGGGGCTAGAATTCAAAAAACTAGCCGTTCAAAAGGGGGAAGTTTTTCTAAAAGAAAAGCAACGGTGTCAATATTTCTATTTTATCGAGGAGGGATTCATTCGCCTTTATTATCTAGACCTGCAGGGTCATGAAATTACCCATTGGTTCTCCGGAGAGAATATGATGATTACCTCACCTTTCAGCTTCTTCAAAGAAGAAACCAACATTCTCAATTTTGAAGCCCTGGAAACAACCTCCCTATTACTAATTTCCCGGGAGCAATGGAAGGCCCTTTCGGAGGAAAACGAAAACAGCAACCGAGCTATCCGGCGGCTTTCCATGGAGTTTAGCATGCAATTGAGTCGTAGGGTCATGAGCATCCACACCGAGTCAGCTGAATATCGCTACCTCAAACTGATCAAAAACCACCCCCTTATTTTTCAAAAGGCCAACCTGGGTCACATTGCTTCTTACCTGGGTATTACCCAACAGAGCTTGAGTCGGATCCGGAAAAGATTGGCCCACTAATCCTTTTTACCCTAGGGTAAATGCATCCTTCCTCATACCCACCACCTTTGTTATTGTCAGGGTAGCCTTACCGCTGCTACACGAAAACAATAGGTTATGAAAAGAATCATTATCACTACGGCAGCTGGGCAATTATCGTCACAGCAAACCGCAAGCCTGCAGGCACTATTGGTTCATCACTACAAAATGCATATCAGCCCTGGGCCGGTACAAGTGCTTTGGAGCTATTTGCCGACCGAGAATATTTACCACGACTACCAACTGGGGCTACAGTCCATAGTGGCGTTTGAAGGTATTGATGGGCTCTCGCAAACCCAACGTGTGGCCTTGTTTGAGGCCATTACTCAGGGCTGGTTACAGGTTACCGACCAGCGGATAGACCAACTTGTACTTAGTGTGCCGGATCGTTCGGTTTTTCAAGCCATGGTACGGCGCAACCTACAGCAAGTTACCCTTCAAGGGCGTTTCATGCTTTCCCTGCGTCTGTTTACCGGCCTTTTGCGCTCTCGACTCTTCAAGGGCTATTATAGCTTTTCCTCCTCTTACTAATCCCCCGTGCTATGCCAGTCTATTCAATTCTATCCACCAAAAAACTTTCGGCCTTACAAAAAGAACGGGTGGCCAAAGCCGTTACGGACGTACACTGCGATAACACCGGGGCCCCCTCATTTCTCGTTACGGTCTTGTTCCAATCTGGGTATCCCCTTCAAGACAAAAAGAACATCCAGATCTTGGGTAACATCCGTAAGGATGGAAATCGTACCCCGGCCATGATTGAGCAATTGCGCCAGCGTATGGTGCAGGCGGTAGCAGACGCCCTGGGCTTCCCGCTTTGGCGAGTAGATCTGGACTTCCTAGGTGTTCAATCCTATTGGGTATGGGAAATAGGCCAGGTAGTACCGCCTCCTGGGCAGGAAGAGGGCTCCTTTCGTGCTACCAATACTAATCCCTCCCGCAGAGTACACCGTTAACTCAATGCTTATGTTCGGCCCAACGGGACTCACTCTTCCTCCTCCTTTATTCTATACTGATAAGGGTTCCTGCCTGGGGTCTCTTGCTTCAACTGGGGCAGCCGCTCGAACACCGCTGAGGCCAGCATTTTCTTTTGGAATCGGCTACGGTCTAGCGGCTCTTCCAGTATCACCTGGTGCAACTGATGTAGCTGAGGCATAGTAAAGGCATCTGGAAGCAGCCTGTAGGTGACTAGCTCGTGTTGTATGTCTCGCTTGAGGCGGTTGCGGGCGGTCTGTGCAATGGTAGCATGGTCCAGCCACATCTCTGGCAGCGCATCCATCGGGTGCCAGTCGATGGCATCGTCCAGCTCACCCAGGGTAGGGTGGGTGGTGTTGATGTTGACCAGTGAATAATATGCCAGCGTCACAAAGCGTATATTGATCCACAGGTCCTCCCGCCAGTCCAGGTTCCGGTCTTTGAAAAAGGCCTTGAATTCCTGGTCAAACTTGCGGTCGGATTCGCCAAATACCGAAAGGAACTTCAGGTGAGGCTGGTTCAATCCGGTGCGCTCTTTCAGTACCCGCTCCACCGTTTGATTCACCGATTCGTCTTGCCCTACGTACCCGCCGGGCAACATCCACCGTTGTCCCATCTTCAGCAGCAAGCAATGGAGTTGCTGCTCGCGGTACCCAATGATTACCATATCTACCGAGAGGTTGGGCAAATAATAATCATTCCCGCGCGCCAGTATATCCTTCACCTTCATGTAGGCAAAGCTACTAATTGTGGCGATTTGTCACATACAGCCAATTGATTATATTTGTGGCATATTGTCACAAATAGCCGTCTATGAAACGCTTCCTAAAAATCACACTTATTTCCCTGGGTATTCTTGTTGTGTTGCTAGGTACTGCCGCCTTTTTAGGTTGGCGCTACTTCAACCGTACGTTCGTAAATTTTGAGAAAGATTACCCAGAAAACCGTTCTTTTTCGGAAGCCAACGCCGCAGGTTATACCTACTGGGACCGCAATGGCAACGGTGAGCTGGATGATTACGAAGATGCACGTCAGCCATTGGAGGCCCGGGTAGCGAACCTGCTTTCGTTGATGACGGTGGAAGAAAAAATCCACCTGCTAAAAGGGTCTGGCATACCCATAGGCGGCGAAGACACCAGCCCCGGAGCCGTTCCCGGTGC
>DMST01000486.1:8335-9647 GCA_003454975.1 Cytophagales bacterium
CCCGGGTTATTTTGGCGGACGGTCCGGCGGGCCTGCGCATAGCCCCCACCCGGTCTACCGAAGAGGGGACTTTCTACTGTACGGCCTTCCCCATTGCCACCCTATTGGGTTCTACCTGGAACCAAGACCTAGTGTACGAGGTGGGTGAGGCCATGGGCAACGAGGCCCTGGAGTACGGCGTAGATGTGGTGCTGGGCCCTGGGGCCAACATCCAGCGTCACCCCCTTTGTGGCCGCAACTTCGAGTACTATTCCGAGGATCCACTGCTCACGGGACTGATGGGCGCGGCCATGGTCAACGGTATCGAATCCAACGGGGTGGGCACGGCCCTGAAGCACTACGTTGCTAACAACCAAGAAACCGAGCGCGGTCTCAATGACGTTATCATTTCCGAACGTGCCTTGCGAGAAATCTACTTGAAGGGCTTCGAATTGGTGGTAGATCAGGCACAACCCTGGACCATTATGTCCTCTTACAATAAAGTGAACGGCACCTATACCTCGGAGAGCAAATACCTCCTCACCGATATTCTACGGGACGATTGGGGATTTGAAGGTCTGGTGATGACTGACTGGTTTGGTGGCCGCGATGCTGCGGCCCAGGTTAGGGCGGGCAACGATCTATTGGAGCCGGGTACCAAGCGCCAATGGGACGCTCTGACGGAAGCCTACGAGGAGGGGACGCTTTCGCTGGAGACCATCGACCGTTCTGCGGGCCGATTGCTGAGCCTGGTGTTGCAGTCTCCCAAGATGCAAAACACCCCAGCACGGAATCAGCCAGACTTGCAGGCTCACGCGGCCATTACTCGCCGAACGGCTACCGAAGGTATGGTGCTGCTTAAGAATACGGACGGGCTTCTTCCTCTGGCTAGTGGGCAGGAGGTGGCCCTGCTGGGAGTTACGGCCTACAATTTCATTGCGGGTGGCTCGGGCTCAGGCGATGTGAACGAGGCCTACAGTGTGTCTTTGGAAGAAGGTTTGACCCAGGCCGGATTCACCGTAAATGAAACGGCCCACGATATTTACCGTGCCCACCGGGCTGCTAACGAGGAGGGTTTTCAGAAGCCCGAAGGAACCGGAGCGCTTTTCACTCCCTTTTCGCCCCCTGAGATGCAATTTACGGCAGACCAACTAGCCGATATTGCGGCCTCGGCGCAGGTGGGTATCCTCACCTTGGGTCGAAATGCCGGGGAGGGAGGAGACCGAAAGGAAGTGGACGATTTTCTGCTGTCGGATGTAGAGCAGGAAATGCTCAAGCTAAGTACCGAAGCCTTCCATGCAGTAGGCAAGCCGCTGGTAGTGGTGATGAATAT
>DMST01000486.1:9709-12707 GCA_003454975.1 Cytophagales bacterium
TGGTAGTGGTGATGAATATTGGCGGGGTGATCGAGACTGCCTCTTGGAAAGATCTGCCCGATGCTATTCTGCTGGCTTGGCAGGGCGGGCAGGAGGGAGGTAACTCCGTCGCCGATATTTTGGTAGGTAACGAGAATCCTAGCGGTAAACTACCCATGACTTTCCCTATACAGCTGGCCGACCATGCCTCACACGCCAACTTCCCGGAGGGGGGCGAGAACCTCACTACCATGGGGCTGATGACGGGTTTCTTATTCCCGGCAGATGAACGGCCTGAGGAGGAGAAGATGCGCAATCGTGACTACACACACTACGATGAGGGCGTCTACGTAGGGTACCGCCATTTTGACAAAGCAGCGTTAGAGGTTTCCTATCCGTTTGGTTTCGGACTCTCTTACACCCAGTTCGCCTATTCCGAGCCGGAGGCGGTCAACGAAAATGATACCATCACGGTGACTGCTTCTGTAACCAACACTGGCCAACGAGCCGGCAAAGAGGCCATTCAAGTATATGTGGAGAAGGTGGGCTCGGCCATTGACCGGCCCCTGCAAGAGTTGAAAGCCTTTGCCAAAACTCAGTTGCTAGAACCAGCGGCCACTGAGCAACTTACCATGCAAATTCCCATCCGTCAGCTTGCGTACTGGGATGAGGAAGGAGCCCAATGGGTAATAGAGCCCGGTGCCTACCGAGTGAAGATCGGGGCCTCTTCCCGCGATATCCGTGCTGAAATAGAGATAGAAATTGAGCCCTAAACAGAACAGGAATTGGCAAACATATTATCCTTCGTAAGCGTGGGCTATGAGGCTGGACAGATGGGCCATTCATTAATATTTTAGATCTTTAAGGTGGACTTCAACTATTAATGAATGGCCGGTTTATTCCGAAAAAAGCCGCGGGTATACCCCACCTTCGGTGCATTGCATGCTTCACCTTTTAAGGATCATTATTTTCTGCGGCTTGCCCCATGGGATTGGCTAGACCGTGAAACCATCTACGTATGGGATATTCATTCGCCCCGGATGATTACCATGGATCCTTGGATACAGCTAATTTACTTGGATGCCGATGGAGAAAAGACGGTATCGGAATTCGTGTATCATATGGCTGATAAGTATGGGCGAAGGGAAACTATTCCTGAAGCCTTGGATCAAACCATTCTCGATGGTATAGAGAATTTGCTGAGTGATAGGTTGATTGAGCTTTCTGAAGTCAAGAAAGAACTGTCCCCCAAGGTGAAAATTCCGTTGAAAGAACAGCAGCAGTAGTCGCTAACATTTGCCCTCCATTGCTGGAGACTACGATGCTTTGCAGTGAGTGTTCCGAGGTAGTCTATGGTTTTTTGGGCTTAGGATATTTGCTAATTTTATTATTTCCTATTCCTGCCTCCTAGTTACCTCACGCTATGAATACCGCTTTCGGTATTCTACCGGAGTGGTTTCCATGATACGCTTAAAGACCCGGTTGAAGTTGGATAGATTCTTAAAACCGGAGAGAAAACTGATTTCTGAAACGTACTTGTCCGACTTTACCAGGAGTCGGCAGGCATGCGTCACCCGGGCTTCCAGCACCAGATCAAAGAACGTCTTTCGGGTTACGTTCTTCACAAACTTGCACAAGGAGCTGGGTGTCATGTTCAGTTCCGTAGCCAGCTGTGCCTGAGACAAGTCCGGGTCCCGGTAGTGATTCAGTACGTAGTTATATACTTTTTCTATCCGGCTACTGGTCTTGTAGCTGTTCTTGGGCTGCTCGTCATAGGTAGTGAGTAGGGCCGTGTCCTCTGCATGAGCCAGCAGATTCAATAAACTGAATAAACTCATAAGCCGCTCAAAACCCGAAGATTTTTCCATTCTACGAATCAAAGCCAAGGCCTTCCTGCGGGTTTCCTTCCCAAATTTGATACCCCGCTGGCTCATTTGTAGCAGGTGGTCAATCTCCTTGAGCTCGGGCCGTTCCATAAAGCTATGCCCTAGGAAATCCCGCTGAAAATTGATCACCGTTTGCTCAGTATGCTCGTCGGTGATCCAGCAGTGGGGTACATTTTCTCCAATGAGTACCAGATCCTCTGCTTCGTAGTTTTCGATGTTGTAGCCCACAAACCGGCGCCCCTTACTCACGGTGGTGAGGGTGATTTCATACCCCGGATGATAGTGCCATACTCCGGCAGAAGTAACATCAGACCGCTTTTCGCGCACTACACGCTTGATAGCAAACGAATAGTCGGCGTTATCGGTAAGGCGTTCGTAGGAGGGTTTCATTGGAATAGGATAATTTAGGTATCAGGCCATGTTCACTGCTACTGATTTAGTATCAAGTTAATTGAAATTTTTCATTGATATCAGTCATAAGGACAAAATAGTATCAGGATTGGAAAAACCACAGTCATTCAAGTGCTATTGAATTGACAAAATTTGATCCTGTTAAATGTGGTATAACCGCATTATTTCAAATGTTGGTCTGGTTTTTTCAAAATATAATCTATTAGATATGAATCGAAGCTACTACATCAGGCTCTTGGTATTCCTTACCATTGCGCCTGTATTTCAACTTTTGGCTCAAAATGGTACTATATCGGGTACCATACGGGATGCCAATACCGGCGAGGGGCTGATTGGAGCCCAAGTATATGTTCCGGCTTTGTCTACAGGTGCTGTTGCTGATCTGGACGGCAACTACACTTTGGAACTGCCCGTGGGCAGCTATACGCTCCAGGTGCTGTTTGTGGGTTACAAAACCATAGAGCAGGAGGTAAACCTGACGGCGGGTACGCAAAACCTCAGTTTTGATTTGGAAGAGGATATCTTAGGACTGGATGCGGTGGTGATTACGGCTACTTTCGCCGAGCGTTCCCTGTTCAACTCTCCGCAGTCGGTTTCCCGTTTGGATGCTGCTGCCCTTGGCAACCTAACGGCCAATAGCCAGGCGGATATTCTGCGAACCGTCCCCGGTATTCATGCCGAAGGGGGCGGGGGCGAGGTAGCCTCCAACGTCTTTGTACGGG
>DMST01000118.1:0-5453 GCA_003454975.1 Cytophagales bacterium
GGCCACCCGAATGGCGAGTGCTTGCTGTAGGTAGTCCAGGGCGTCCGCGGACTGCTCCAGGGCCAACCGGGTACGCCCAAAGTTGAGGTAGAAATACCCCAGCACATTCAAATCTGCCAGCTCCTGAGCCAGCGGCTCCAGCGTGAGCAGGTACTGTTCGGACTCTTCCGGTTCGTTCAGGTACAGGTACAGGTTGGCCAGGTTAATGTAGCCGTAGCATTGCTGCACACGATCGTCGTATTCCAGAGACTTTTCCAGGCTGCGGGTATAATATTCGAGGGCTTCCATATAAAAGCCCTGGTTGCGGAGTGCCACCCCCGTGAAGCTGAGGGCTTTCACCAGATTGTATGGGTCCTCTACCGCCTCGGAAGCCTCTATGGCTTGCAAACCGAACCCCGCAGCCCGCTTGGGGTCCGTAATCCGGAGCTGCCACGTAATATCATTTAGCAGCGCGGGGGCCTGCGCCTCCGTGGCTGTCTCCAACACCAACAGCAGCGAGTCTACTTGAGCCTGTGCCGGCACCGCCCAACACACGCCCAGCCACCAAACCACTGCGGCAGGAAGGGTTGTCCTACCGATGATTCTCCGCATAATCCCGTTCTTTATGTGTATTGTAATATACGCGAGAAAACTCCCTCAGTACACGCCAACGGCCTCTTCTGACCGGGATAAAAGGGTGACAAACCTGCAGAAGGTACCAACGAGAAGGGTTTACCTTACCCTTAGGTTACTTGAATGCTGGAGTAAATGAGGCATACCTTCGTTCGACAATGCAGTCATATCGCGCCTAATACCGGAGGGGGTTTGGGGAGGGTACTCAAAAGGCGGTAAGGTGATTAGAGGTTGGCTTGGCTTCTAACTCTGCCCAGGCAAACAGAGGCGTTCCTACGGAACTCACCGATCTGGTGGTATCAATCCACACCGGACGGAAGTCCGGCGCTACCTATGGGGTCGCCGCTTCGCGACGCATTTACTGGGCTGAATACAGGTTTAAGAGAGGCTACCCAATCGCACTAAGGGCAAAAGAACTTAGTTCCCGCCAATGCCCATCCGAAACCCATCGGAAAAGCAAAAATTCTTGGCGAAACGATTATGCGTCAAGCCCCAATTCTCCTACTTCGCTATCCATTTTTTTGGACTCAAGCAGCGTGAAAATCAATTGCAATCTGCCAATTAAATACTGATTATCAGACAGTTAGCATTTTCATGCCAACCGTATGTCTTAGGGATGCTAACCAAATATGACCCCCCTTGTCAACCTTATATCATCCCTTGGTAAGACCATCGCACCTAGGTTTCCCCTCATCTTTGTAAGGTCATTGGTGCACGGGTAGGCCCCTGTACGGTGGCCTCGCAAAGAAAGTCACGCAGCAACCCAAGCGCTGCCGACTAGGTGCCCACGGTACTCCAACAGCATCACGCTAAAAGGAGGATGCTAGAACAACCGACACTTACACAACAATCAATAGAAGTACCCACTCACATTTTAAAACATTCTGTAATCATGAAACACGCAGTAAATCACGTAACCAACAACCGGGCTGGCAAAGCACTTCTAGCCAGCGTAGTTTTCTTCAGCCTTTTGGCGGTAAGCCAGCTGGCAAAGGGGCAATCTTATTTGACCTATAATGAAGATTTCTGGATCCTCAACGCTGACGCCACAAATTTGCATACAACGATGGAGTTGCGTAGAACCAACAACACCTGGAACTTCTACAATGATGGTACGGGCAACTTATACGTAGGCCATACAGCCACTAATATCGGCGATGTTTCACTAGGTTCTCAATTCTACACCTTCAGTCCAACTCAGTTTAGGGTAGGCAAGAATCTATCTGTGGTGGGAACGTCCAAGTTTGAAAACACCATCGATCTGGCACGGCCAAGCGGTCAGCAGGCAGTTATGCGATTCCAAGGAGGGGGCCGTGCCCACGGCCAGGGCCTAGGCATAGGACAAAACTCAAACGGAACTACCTTTTTATGGAACTGGAATAATAGTTACCTGCATTTTGGAACCAACAGTACCGAGCGTATGCGGATTGCTGCCAACGGTAAGGTGGGGATTAATACCGGGGATGACGCAATCAACCATCAGTTGGATGTAAAAGGAGATGCCCGCATACAGTCTAAGATTACGAGTGGAATTTTTACCGGGGGCCACCCTGCCTGGATTAATGGGGCGGCTACTCGCGGACTCCTCGTGTCTTCAGGCACTGACAACGCCTTTTTTGGGGTAAAACAACGGACCGGTACCACGGATAATAACTCCCTGAACGCCGTAGTATACTTTGGTGATGATATAGACGACAATCTGGAGTTTGTTTCTCACAATTCGGGTGAACTCATGCGACTCACTGCTGAGGGATACCTGGGTATTGGTGGCTTGAGCACTGCCGACCCTACGCATCACCTGGAGGTGAACGGAACCAGTCTCTTTACTCAAGAGGTGAAGATAAACCCCTCAACCAACGGTACTACGGCCACGCTCAAACTATTGCGTGGGGGTGGCAATGCCAAGTGCTCCTTCGAAATAGTCCATGAGGGGACCACGGGTGACGCGTATATACGTAACCGTGGTAACAAAGCGATCTATTTTGGCACGAATGACGTAGGCAGAATGTGGATTGCGGCGGACGGAAAAGTAGGAATTGGGTCAAACATGTCATCCCCCTCAGCCACCTTGGATGTAAACGGGAACGGTAATTTTGTACAAGGCGTGACCGTGGGCGGTAGTAGCCAGTTCAACGAAACCGTTACTATCGGTACCAGTGCAAACTTGAAAAACCTACGCTTGTACGGCACGGCCGAAGTAAAAGAGATCCACGTAGACGCCGGCACTACCTGGGCCGACTTTGTATTTGCGGACGACTACCAGCTGCGCCCCTTGCGCGAGGTAGAGGCTTTTATTCAGGAAAACAAACACCTGCCCGAGGTACCCTCAGAGGAAGAAGTAGCTACCCAAGGCTACAGCCAGACGGACCTGAACGCTACCCTGCTACAGAAGATAGAGGAGCTAACCCTCTACGTGATTGAGCTGGAGAAAAAGGTAGAAAATCTAGAAGCTGATCGCTAATCGCGAGGACACAAGACACAAGAGCCAAGACAAAAGACTACTTGTCTACTTCGGCCTGCTCTACGCACAGCCCGTCTTGATTCTTGATTCCTGACTCTTGATTCTAAAAATAATGAAAAACAAGACTATATATAGGCTTGTGCTGGGACTGCTTTGCCTGCTCTTTTTGAAAGTAGGCATGATCCAGGCCCAAAGCTTGCCCTCCCAATTTGATGGGGTAGACGACGTGATCTACCTTGGCGATTCTGCGGCGATCATCAGTACGTTTGATACCAACCTGCGACAAGTGCGCAGTACCAACGGTACCAGCAACGGTACCGATATTTACCTAGGCGATTTACTGGACGGCAGCCACGAACAGAGAACCTTCGGGGACGTCTATCTTTTTGGCGACCAGTTTCGGATTGCAGGCAGTTATCCTAAATCGGCGTCGGTAGACCTACATACCGGTAATTACAATACTACCAAGGCGGTTACAGGTTTTACTTCTACCCGAAATGCCTACCTAAGCCAAATAGCGCTCACCTGGAACGCTGTACCGGGTGCAGACGGGTATTTTCTTTTTCGGAAAGACCAAAACACGGCCCAACCCTACCGGGTACTTTTGGGAACCTCGCGTACCATGTATACGGATATAGGATTGACTGTAGACACCGAATATGAGTACTACATCTGTGCGTATAACCTAGGCGAGCAAAACACCTACTTAGGCCCTTTGGCGAATCACAAAGGGAAAACCAAGCCTTTCACCTTCACCGCAACCCCCACCAGCGAGGTGACGGTGGATTTCAGTTTTCAGTTTGACAACCATTTGTTGGTAGGGCTGCAGCAGCAGGCAGCCTACGTGGAGATTGTAGACCAAACGGGCGGCAGTAACCAAGTGGTGTATGAAGATGAACTCACCCTACAGGATGTAGCGGTAGACGCCCTCCTGTTTGATAAGGCGGTTTCCTTCACAGGAAACGATACCATGGGGGGCTATGCCGATCCTAATCTGACGGCCGGTCTTCCCACCTGGTCCGTAGAAATGTGGGTGAATTTAGATCAAGGGAACAGCAACCTGCCCTACCTGTACGATGACGGTACTACCCGCATGCTCGTGGATGGTTTGGGAAGATTGGTGGTCTTTTTTGGTGGCGTAGAATCTGGCCATACGGGGCTTTGGTCTCCGAACAACGTAATGCCCAGAGGGGTATGGAAACACGTAGCCGCCACCTATGACGGTGCGAACTTCCGGGTATATGTAGACGGCGAACCTGTAGTCATGGGAGATTTCCATGGCAACAACCAAAAAGTAGCCAATGTCCGCAATGGAGCCGACCTCAAGCAAACCCTACAGATTGGTCATCCCACCAAAAAATGGGCAGCGACCCACGTAAATATGAACGGGGCGTTGGGTCTGTTGAGAATCTGGAACAAGACCCGGACAGCTAACCAAATCAAAGAGGATTATAAGGACGTTTTCTCGATGACTGCCAGCGGTTTGGTAGGTCAGTGGACGTTCGAAAACGAAACGGTGAATCTACCGGATAACATAGGAGGAGGTCGGGTGCTCAACTTGAGGAGCAATAACAACCAACACCCTATCCGGTGGAATCCTAGCTACGCCTTTTTTAACGGTTTGGTCAACATTCGGAAATGGACCTGGCTCAACCAACCACAAGCCAGCGGGACTACGCGCACCTTCCGGATCAATATGTATGAGGTAGGTACGGGTAAGCTCATTTCTACCAATACGAATACCACCGGCGCATTTACTCATCCGGGAGCCCCCAGCTTTTCGGCTACGCCCCAGAGCGGCACCCCCTACCGGGTAGACCTTTCCCTTACGCCTACTAGTACCCGGGCAGATGCCTACCTGATCATTCGTACGGCTGGAAATCAGGAGAAGCTGATCACGACGCTGAAGCCGGATGAGGTACCGCCCGCCCAACCGGGTGACCCCAGGACGTACCGTTTTCAGACTACCCCGCTGACCTTCACGGATACCTACGCCTATGGCGATACCACCACTTTGCAAGGAGGCGTAAACTACAGCTACCGGGCCATACCGGTGTACAACTTCCTGCCTTCCGAGTACGTAGACGCAACCGCTGCCCGTTCGGATGCCGCTAGCACGCTGGATATGATGACGAGTGTGACTCCTCAGGCAGACCGGGTACTGGTAGACTGGGACGAAACCGCCCTGGCAGGAGCGCAGTACGATTCGGTACGCGTAGAGCGAAATGGGCAAATGCTAGCCATTTTACCGTCAGCCGTGGGGTCTTACCAAGACTCACTGATGCTGTACGGCCTGCCCTACACCTACCGGGTAGTGGCCCTGAAAAACGGCCAGCCGGCCCTGGCCCAAGCGGAGGAAAAAACCGTAACGGCCAACGGC
>DMST01000118.1:5478-6095 GCA_003454975.1 Cytophagales bacterium
GCGGGCTGGTACTAGCGAAAAAAGGGGACTACGTGTTGCCCAACGTTAGCGTAGCGTTATTCAGCCAGCTAGCGGATTCGGTAGTAAGTACGCACACCGCCAATGCCAACGGAGAGCTGCAGGCCAGCGGGCTCATTTACGGAGCACAAAACCAGTTTGCGTGGCAAACCCAAGCCGGGAAACCGCTGACCAACGCCACCTTCTCGCTGTCCCTGGCAGCCCCTCAAGTAAGCAGCCAGCGGGTGCAGTACGACACCACTCTGCAGCCTACTACGGATACTACGCTGCTGAAAAACATGAGCCTGGCCACTACGGTAGCCAACGGCCTCTTCTTCAATTGGGCCGACACCGCCAGTTTTACGAAGGAAAGTTCGTTTTTTATTAATGTATACCGGGACGGAACGTTGATCAACATCCTGCGGGATGTAACCCAGTTTACGGACTACGAGGGTACCCCGGGCAAGCACAACTATACCTTTACTGCCTACTACTATGACCTGGCGGGCAAGAAACTCTACACGAACTCGGTGGATCGTTTCGACCAGACCTTCCCGGCACTGACGGCAGCAACAGGTTTAGCGGCCGCCAACAACGGCGATTACCGCGTTCGGATCCAC
>DMST01000118.1:6140-6407 GCA_003454975.1 Cytophagales bacterium
GGCTGCCGCTCCGGTAGATCAGTTTATCGTAGAACGGCAGATACCGGCTACGGATACGGTTTGGCAAATAGCGACTCTGGCACAAAGCGGCGCTAGCTATACCGTGTATGATGACCGGGGTTACCCGGGTAAGACGTATGCCTACCGCCTGAAAGTAGTAGATATGAAGGGCGATACTACCCTGCTGGGTACCAGCAATGCTCTCCTTTATCCTACGCTGACTACGGCTACGGTACTGTCGTTAGCCACTGCCGCCCCGGCACCCAC
>DMST01000292.1:0-159 GCA_003454975.1 Cytophagales bacterium
GGTCGGCCACTTCAAAATAGCCCTTCTTGTCTTGGTGGGCGCCCGTAAACGCTCCCTTTTTGTGCCCAAACAGCTCGCTCTCTTGCAGGTCTTTGGGGATGGCAGCACAGTTGATGGCAATAAAGGGACCTTTGCGCCGGCGGCTGGCCAGGTGGATGG
>DMST01000292.1:228-2181 GCA_003454975.1 Cytophagales bacterium
TGGTGGATGGCTTCGGCCATTAGCTCCTTGCCCGTACCCGTTTCGCCCAGTAGCAGCACGGTAGTATCCGTAATGGCTACCTTCTTGGCCAGGTCAATGGTCTTCTGTAAAGCGGTGCTTTGCCCAATGATTTTGCTGAAAGAGGATTTACTCTCCAGCCGAAACTCAAACTCTTGCAGCTGACGATTGAGTACAGCTTTTTCCACCGCTTTTGCAGCCACTAGGGGTAGCTTTTCGTCGCCATCACCCTTGGTCAGGTAGTCGAAGGCACCCATCTTCATGGCCTTCACCCCGTCTTTGATATTGCCAAAAGCGGTGAGCACAATCACCTCTGTGAGCGGATATTGACTTTTGATCAGCTTGGTAAACTCAAGCCCATTGGTATCCGGCAGCTGCACATCAGTAATGACCAACGAAAGCGTCTGCTTTTCTAATATACCCAGTCCGGTAGTAACATCCGGGGCCGAGAACACCTCGAAACCCTCTAGCATCAATAGCTTGGTGAGCAACTCACGTAAATTATCTTCGTCTTCTACTATAAGTATCTTCTGTCCTTTTACTTCCATGCGCGTAGGTAGTCATTGGTCCCTTTACCCAGACTTTAGCCCACTGGACTAACCGTGGATAAGGTTTGTCAAAAATCCCCCAGAGAACTGCAACCATTCCTGGTTCAGGAGGGTTAAAGAACGGAAGATTTATCCATTCCCAAAAATACTTCAAACCGCATATGGCACTAAAAAAGGGCGAAAAAGCTCCTGACTTTACCCTTCCTTCTACCACGGGCGAAAAGTTTACCCTTAGTAAGGATCGGGCTGGCAAAGCCACGGTACTGTATTTCTATCCCAAAGACTTTACGCGTGTGTGTACCGAGGAGGCTTGTGAGTTTCGGGATGCCTTTGAAGATTTTAAGGATTTGGGCGTTGATGTGATCGGTATCAGTCGAGACACCGTGGATACGCATCATAAATTTAAGGAGAAGCACGATTTGCCTTTTGAGCTGCTGGCCGATGTACAAGGAGCAGTAGCCAAGAAGTATAAAGCCTCCATGCCCATATTGAGCATGAGCAAACGCATCACCTATTTGTTGGACGAAAATCACGTAGTGAAGGCCGTGATTGAGAATATGTTCAGCGCCAAAAAGCACTTGAAAGAAATGCTAAAAGGGGCAACCGATCTGGAGTTCCAGCCTGAAATGGTAGGCAGGAAGTAGTCCATTTAGTTGAAGAAATAGACCAGCCCCGACCACGGTATGGCCGGGGCTTCTTTTTTTATGGGTATACCAGGCATCCTATGGGATGAAAGGATTGGCATTGGGAGTCCAGGTAAGCTCCGTACTATCGCGCAGGGTGGTGGGTGCAGTAGATACCGCATAGTAGGGCGAGGGGGAGTCCCAGCCATAGCTTTTTAGCTCCACATTTCCGCTCTCGTATACATAAATGAGCGAGTAACCGAAATAAGTGCACGCCGGGGAACTAGAGCACGTAAGTTTGCTGCCGGCATTGCCCGCAATGACTTGGTAAGAGCCCCCTGTAGAATCCGGTTGCTCGCGGTTGTAGTTGTGCTCGTGGGCGCTCAGCATCGCAATGGCTCGCTGCGCCTGCATGGTTTCCCAAATAGGGCCCCCATCAGCAAACCCCTTATGGGTAGTATCCGGCTTGCCCTCCACAATGTAGGGCTTGTGGCCCAATACAAAGACGTGATCGATCTCGGGATTTTCCCGGTAGGCGGTGATCTGAGCATTGATCCACTCCACCGGCGCCTGGCCTTCCAGGCCTTTGGGGTGCTCCTCAGTAGGGGCATTGTAGGTGTCGGTATTCATCACCACAAAGCCGATGTTTTTCCGTTGGAACGCAAATGTAGCCCGGTTATCGAGGCTATCCGGTCCACCAACGGCCTGGCGGTCAGCTGGCATATACGGTAGGGCGTATTCCATCCAGATGTCCGTAGCACCTG
>DMST01000292.1:2236-15173 GCA_003454975.1 Cytophagales bacterium
CCTGCCAAGGGAAATTCATCGCCGGCATTCTCTCCCACACTATCGTAGTAGAGCATTTCGTGGTTGCCCGGCACGGCAACCAGCTCAATCCCTGACTGGCTAATGGGGCTAAACCCGGGGTCATTGTACTGGGCAAACCAGGCAGGCAGCTGGCGCTCCAGGGTAACATCGAATTTCTCGCCTTCCACCAGGTCTCCCAGGAAGAAGAACAGCTCTGGCTTCCGTTCCATTGCCGATAGCTCCTCGAAGATTCGCTTTAGTTGGGCCAGGTTGGCGGTGGTGATATTCGTGGCCGAATCGTTGTTCCGGTCTCCGTAGCTCACACGGTTACACCCCAAGAATGCGAAGCTAAGCACTACCTCATCTTGTGGTGGTACTTCCTCCTCAGCTGTAGAGGTGGAGGGAGAACATTGGAAAGTGAACAAAGATGTAAGGCAACCCAGCAGTAGGTATACAGATTTTTTCATACAAATAGGGTTAGTTGTGTCTTGTGTCGGAAGATACACGCAATTGGTGAAATGCCACATTTTCAGTACGAATAGTCCCAGCCAACTTGGAGCTTTTATGCTCAATTTTGATTGTTTTAGTAAGGAGGTGGGAAATCGGTAAACTGCTAAATACCAAACAGAAACACTGAATTTTTGACGGTTTTATTATACTTTCTTGTCTCTGTTTTGGTACATTCACTCACCCAATTACACTGAAACCAAAACTAAAACTGAATCACAATGAAAAGATCCTCGATCTATTTTCTGGGGCTGGCCTTGGTATGGGTTGGAATGACCGGTTGCCATTCTGAAGAGCCCATTGCTGAGCTGTCTGGCTTTGGCGCGGAGGAGTATGGTGGCACCGCCCCAACCTCCGGTTCTGGCACCGCAATTTACTCACCCGGAGGCCATTTCTACGCTGCTAGTGATGCGGATGTATTGCAAGCCATCAACTGCAAACTGGTTGCCCAAGGGCAAACGGCGGTGGCCCTAAACTCACTCGATTTTATGGACGATGCCCGCTATTCGTTCGCTGTGGTAGGGGTAGTGCTGGCAGACGGTACTCCTAAAGACCTTTTCACCATGTTTCGGTATACCGATCAGGTATCGGTAAATCAAAGCGGGTCTACAGTATCCATCAACGGTGGGGCCCCAAGTCAGAACTTCGTAGACGGTGGAGTGGGACTGAGCCCAGAATCTACCATCACCATTGAGTGTGGCAAAAATGGAGGCTGTAGTGATGGAAGGTGTAAGTTCTCAGAGGTCTCCGTTCACCTCAACTGCCATTGCGTAGGTGGCGGTGGGGGACCTGGAACTCCCCAAGCTACCGATGATATCATCATCACGAGCGATGGCAATTGCAAAGCCCGGATTCTTCAATAATCAACTGCACCTAACTTAGGTAGGAGAGCCCGTGTGTGGCTCTCCTCACCCCTTGGTATTCCTGTGAAAACACTCTGAAATTGAGTTGTTAAATATTTAAACAGGAAGGGGATAGTCACCTTAATCCTTTGTATCAATTAAAATGACATTTTCTTAAAAAATATTTGTCTTCAAAAACCAATAATTCATACACGGATTTCCCTTTTCTGATCTAAAGTCTCTTTTCAAATGCGCTCGAAAAAGTAATATTATCCTTTATGGGAAAATGGTGGCAAAGATTTGGGAGGTATTGGATTATTACAATGGGGTGTGGATTGCTTTCCATGGGTTTGGCTCTGATAGAATTCCAAATGCCAGGTGTGGAATGGGTGCAATCAGATCTTCGGGAAATTCCCTTGTTGATTAGTGTATTGTACTTGCCTCATCCGTTGTATTTGTTATTTATCTCACTAATCACGGTTCTCTATACCCCCGAGGGTTTTCCCGTTATCACCAACTTTCTAATGCACTGGGTAGCCCTGTCAGGTATGTGGTACTTTGTACGCTGGGGCCACCAAAAGAGTCACCGAATCCGTAGTCAAACGGCGTGGTGGGCTGTGGGTATCCTCCTCTATTATTGGGTAATCATGTTGCCTATCATCCCCATTGTGGACAGTCTGATGGGGAGTCCCTCCGGCCATGCTCCCCTTCAATTGTACTCTTCTATCTGGATGGGGGCGTGGTCCGAGGTGATCTTTTCTTTGATAACCACTACCTTATTTGCCAATCAATATTACTATCAGCACCAACTGAGAGAGCATATGGAAGTCATTGCCTTTCGCAACCTGCAGCTAGCCAATTACGCCTTTATTAATTCCCACAAACTACGGGCTCCGGTAGCCCGGCTTTTGGGGCTTGCTCATCTGATGAAGAAGGAAGAGATGGTGTTTACCGATCCTCACTTGCTGGGGCACTTTGAGGAAAGCTGCCAAGAGCTCGACACCATTGTAAAGAAGATCTCCGAAATGCTGGAGGAGGAAACCTCCGACTCGGGCCTAATGGATTCTGAAATGGATCCCTCCTGACTGTTATTTCTAGTGCTATGGCGCTCCTCTTACTGGCCTAGCGGACTAGCCATGTCCTTCGCTTATGGTTAATACCTGACCCAAGCGCATTCCAACCAAACCCCAAGCACATCGCTTATCCCAAAAGGGGCGAGGGCTTTCTATAATTTTTGCATTTTACGAATGCGTAAACACACCACTATGAAAAGACTAACCTACCTCTTTGTACTCTTGGCTGCCTGTACGGGCCAGCAAGATGGGGGTGAACAGACAGGCGCTCCTGCTGATCGTATTGGGGAGCATGTAAAGAATACCGAGATCATCCGGGATGGCTTTGGCGTAGCCCACGTGTACGGCAAAACAGATTCTGATGCCGTGTTTGGGATGATCTACGCACAGTGCGAGGACGATTTCAACCGGGTAGAGATGAACTTCATCAATGCCATGGGCCGCTTGGCCGAGGTGGAAGGCAAGGATGAGCTGTTTCGAGACCTGCGGATGAAATTATTCATTGATCCGGTGGAGATCAAAGAACTGTATGCAGGCAGCCCCGACTGGTTGAAGACGCTGATGGTGGCTTGGGCCGACGGTATCAATCACTACCTGGCTACGCATCCGGAGCGTACCCCTAAACTAATAACTGAGTGGGAACCCTGGATGGCCTTGTGCTTTAGCGAAGGTTCCATTGGCGGGGATATCGAGCGGGGCATTTCCGTGAATCGACTGCGTCAATTCTACCAAGGTTTGGCGGGTGATGCTATGGAGGGTGCCACCGCCTACGGACCGGTGTATGGTGATCGGGTGGACGATCCGCTCAACCAAGAACCCCGCGGGTCCAACGGCATCTCCATTGCGCCTAAGCTAACTGAGAATGGCAATGCCTTGTTCCTGATCAACCCCCACACCAGCTTCTTCTTCCGTAGCGAATTGCATATGGTGAGCGAAGAGGGACTCAATGCGTATGGCGCCACCACATGGGGGCAATTCTTCATCTATCAGGGCTTCAACGAGCGCCTGGGCTGGATGCACACCTCAACTTATGCCGACGTGCTGGACGAATACCGGGAGACCATTCTGGATACCGACCTGGGCTACTACTACCAGCACGGAGAGGAGAAAAAGCCTTTGACGACCAAAGAAATTACTCTGCGCTATAAGGCTGAAGACGGTACCATGCAGGATACTACCCTCACTGGCTACTACACCCACCACGGACCCGTGGTGCGTGCCGACGAAGACGGTGGCTGGATCACCATGGCCCTGATGCACCGTCCGGTGGATGCCTTGCGCCAGAGCTTTGGCCGTACCAAGGCCCAAAACTGGGATGAGTTCTATGAGGCCATGAGCATCCGTACCAACTCCTCTAACAATACGGTGTACGCCGATGCGGACGGCAACATTGCCTACTACCACGGCAACTACCTAATGAAGCGCGACGATAGCTTTGACTGGAGCCAGCCGGTAGACGGCAGCGATCCGGCTACGGACTACCAGGGTATGCACAGCATGGAGGAGATGATGATCATCAAGAATCCGGAGAACGGCTGGCTGCAAAACTGCAACAGTACGCCCTTCACCGCGGCGGGTGAGTACAGCCCCAGCCCGGAGGATTTCCCTAAGTATATGGTGCCTGACCGTGAGAACTACCGGGGCATTCATGCCGTGCAGGTGCTGGAAGGCAAAACCGGCTGGACGCTGGATAAGCTCCGTGCCGCAGCCTACGATCCTTACATGCCGGGCTTTGTCAACATGGTGCCGGGCTTGGTGTCGGCTATGGAAGCCGATCGCCTGTCGGTGCCCGATCCTAACCTATACGAACAGCTTAAGGACTGGGATTTCAAGTGGAGTGTAGAATCGGTGCCTACTACCTTGGCGCACTTTTGGGCTACCGAGATGGTACGCCTGGTGCGAGAATCAGGTGCGGAAACGCCCGAGGGCGTGTATCCTTACATAGCTGAAGGGGCTCCGGATGCGATGCGCTTGGCAGCCCTGAGCAACGTGGTAAATACCCTTACGGAAGATTTTGGCTCCTGGGAAGTGCCTTTTGGCGAGGTGAACCGCTACCAGCGCATCAACAGCGAGATTGTACAGCCTTTCTCAGACGACCAGCCGAGCATTCCAGTGAAGTTTGCCAGTGGTCGCTGGGGTTCTTTGGCCGCCTATGGTGCGCGTAAGTACCCCGGCACTAAGCGTATGTACGGTACCCGAGGCAATAGCTTTGTGGCCTTCGTGGAGTTTGGCGACCGGCTCAGCGCCCACAGCATAAGCACCGGGGGAGGTTCTGACAACCCACAGTCAAAGCACTTTGATGATCAGGCTCAGATGAACGCCGATGCGGAGTTCAAGCAAGTCCGCTTCTACCGGGAGGACGTAGAGGCGGATGCAGAAAAGGCCTATCATCCGGGGGAATAATCGCCTGCTTTTACCCTATTGTTAAGCGCAAGTCTGGTCTGCCGGGCTTGCGTTTTTTGTTTTTGGGATGGATTAATTATGGAGGCGGCGAAGCATGCTTGGCCACCAACAGAAATGATTATTTATCACGTCCAATTTTGTGCCGATCAAAGTTGTGCCTAGGGCCGCAAGATAGAAGAGGGCACCTTTTCCTTTTTGGTCAATTGATAATATCCCTGGTTGGCTTGAGAGCATAAGAAATATTATCTGGTTAACCGGGTCAAGCATAAATGCTAGGTGATTAAAACTATACTCTGATAGCCATCATCTAAAGTTAGAATGGGTGTGTGGCACTATTGAAATGATACACCTACCCAACCAAAACACTTTTTCTGTAAACAACTGTATTAAGGAATGACTTTTTACCTGATTCCACTATTCGCATTGCTATCTCCATGGTACATGCCTAGCCCCTGGTTAGAAACTGATCCTCTGGAGCAGGCCAGGGCAAAAATTGTAGAAGCCGAGTACTTCGCATATCAAACGACAAGCCACTGGCCTAACATGGCCGGTATCGTAGAAACCACCATCATACAATCAGCATTCTTCCAGAATGAAGAGAACTTTCTGGGATACGATTTTATATTGGCCTCGGAGAGGTATGATGTGATTTACCATGAAGGCGTGCAGAAAATTGCCTGGCACAACTGGGCGCACCCTGAGACCTTCCAAATCTTGGAGCCTTCTGATTTTGCGAACCAAATTGCCTTTGAGGATGCTGTAAATGCAGGCTCGTGGCACAAGTTCTCGCTCAAAAGGCTCCCCTTCAAAGACTTAGGGTATAGCCACGATACGGTGTTGGAGAATACCACGTATCGAGTTTACGTCATGGAGCACGAGCCCACTGAGTTAGGCTACATTACTCGTGAATATGTCAACCTGGACCCAGTCACCTTACTGATTGATCGGTATGACCGGATTGTGTATGATCCACAAGGCCGTATTGATCAGCATGTTAGGCTGTTATTTGCCGATCAGCAATTCTCTTCGGAAGCACAGCCATTCAATTATCAGCCACCGGCCGGATACCAAACTGCCTACGGCCAAATAGAACGCGAGATAGAACCGATTCGGATAGGCCAAATGGCTCCTAGGTTCGATGCACAAGATCTGGAAGGTAACATCATTAACCTGGCCCACTATCAAGGCAAGCGCATGATGCTCTTTTTCTCTACCCTTACGTGCGGTTATTGTAAGCAGAGTCTGGACTATATGAACGAGGATGGATATGAATTTCGAGACGATGTAGTTTGGCTATACCTCAATCCGCAGGATTCAAAAGACATGTTGCTCAAGGCACAAGAGCGATTGGAGGTACCTTTTCCGGTGGTACCCGTACCCAAGGCAGTAGGAGAGGCCTTTGGTGTGGTCTCCTATCCCACTTTTATCGAGATCAATGGGCAAGGACAGGTAACCCAACTACAAGGAGGATTCTCCACCGAATTTCTAGATAACTACCGGGCGGAATAATTTGGGTTGATTTTAGCTTACTGGGCTTGGCAGGAAACTTTGGCTGTTTTCATAAAAATTGGTTGGTCTGGATTAGCTCGATTTGCCATTCTGGATTTTCTAATGCGGCTGCTCACCCTGAAATATTCGGTGAGTGCCCTTAGAATCCGTACCTTCTACCATGAAATTTGCGCACAAGAACCAGAGCCCCTTCTTTTTGGGGCTCAAGGCGGAGGTTGAAGCCTACCTACAGCAGCAGGGCAAAACCCGCTTTGGTGAAGGCCGCATCGTGGCGAAGGGACTGTTTTTCTTCTCCCTGCTCCTGGTCAGCCACTTAGGTATCTACCTGTGGGCGAACGCCTGGTGGCAGTATGCGGTGTGCTTTGTAGGCGCGGGTTTGGCGGCCGTACTCATCGTATTCAACATTGTGCACGACGCCTCACACAAGGCCATCTCTCGGCATAAGTCCATCAATACCTTGTTTCGGTATCTGGGTGATTTCGTGGGCATCAATACCTACATCTGGGACATTCGGCACAACCTGCAGCACCACACCTTTACCAACGTGCTGGGGGGCGATCTCATCATCGAAAACATCCCCATCCTTCGGCTTTCACCCCACCAGCCCCACCACCGGTTCCACCGCTACCAGGCCTTCTACGCACCGCTGCTCTACGCCTTCTACTCCGCCTATTGGATTTTGGTCATCGACTTTAAGCTGTTCTTCCTCAAGGAGATCTGCAACCTCAAGAATATCCGACATTCGCGACAGGAGTGGTTTACCTTGTTCTTCTTCAAAGCCGTTTACCTCACGTACGCAGTCGTTTTGCCTACCCTTTTCACTCCGCTTAGCGGTTGGCAGGTGATGGGGTTGTTTATGCTGGGCCATGCCGTAGCTGGACTCCTGCTCTCCATCGTGGCTGCTCTGGGGCATTTTGTGGAAGGCCCGGATTTCCCTAAGCCCATAGGAGAGGAGTTGCCTACTAGCTGGGCCGAACACGAGCTGGCCACCAGCATCGACTTTGCGCCCCGCTCGCGGTTTGCGCATTGGATTACCGGAGGCCTCAACACCCACGTGGCGCACCATCTGTTTCCCCGTATGTGCCATACACACTACTACCGCGTCACCCAGGTGATCGCGAAGTACTGCCAGCAGCACGGCTACCCCTACCACCAGGAATCCTTCCTGAGTGCTGTGCAGTCGCACTTTCGGTATTTGAATCGGTTGGGTAAGGTTACAGCTTAGGTACCCGCCAAGCGCAATAGCATATTACGAAAGATGAACCCATGAAAAGGGAGAACGGCGTACCAATACAAGCGCCCAGCTACTCCCCGCGGGCGAAAGGTAGCGGTTTGGGTCAGGGTATCTTGTTGAATGTTGAACTCCAACCAGGCATCGCCGGGGAGTTTCATTTCGGCATACAGCAACAAGCGGCCTTGCTGCTTGTTGGCATATAGTACTCGCCAAAAGTCGACGGCATCGCCTACTTCCAGGTGATTTTCGTGGGTGCGCCCCCGCCGTAGGCCTACTCCTCCCACTACCTTATCCAAGATGCCCCGAATACGCCATAGCCAAGTGGCGTAGTACCACCCTTTGTTCCCACCGATGGACCAAATCCGTTCTATGGTCGAGGCCGCATGCGGCACCGAACGCTGGCGTCTGTCAACGAAACATCCAAACACGGGTACTTGAATGAAATCGTTGACCCTGAACTGGTTAACGCCACTCACAAAGGAGTCTTTCCAGCTAGAATACACAGCTTGTTGTTTGATTTTACCGAAGGCGTTCTCTAAGGCTTGCTGGTAGCTCATGGGCGTAATCCCCAAAATCTCCTGCAGCTCCTGGTTTCTTGCCACCACCCGTACATGCATGCTATCTACCAAGGCAACTGCTAACCTGTAGGTAGTAGAAGTAACAAAATACAGCCAGTAAGAAGAAAGGCGCGGGGTCATCACCGGAACCACCCATATGGTGCGGCGCAACCTACGTACCTTAGCAAAGGTGAGCATCATCTGTTTGTAGCTGAGCACGTCCGGACCACCGATGTCAAAATTTCGGCGGTACGTTTCTACCCTGAACAGAGTTGCCGTTAGGAAATGGAGCACATCCCGAATGCCAATGGGCTGGCATTCGGTACTTACCCATTTTGGCGTTACCAGCAGCGGGAGTTTTTCTACCAAATCCCGAATAATCTCGAAGGAGGCACTTCCTGATCCCATAATGATTCCCGCCCGCAAAGTGGTCAGGTTATACTGGTCAGAATCCAGTACTTTTTCAACGGCTAGCCGAGAGCCAAGGTGCTCTGACAAATGTACCTCGTTCACCATACCGCTGAGGTACACAACATGGTGCACGTGTATGGCCTCCATCCGGTCACGGAAATTTTGGGCACACCTTTGTTCCAAGTCAGAAAAATCCTGGTCAGTAGACATGGAGTGGATCAGATAGAAAGCCCCGGCGACATCCTCGGGGATGTTCTGTAAGGTGTCCGGTTTCAGAAAATCAACCGTTACGTTGTGCGCGTAGTCGTGCAAAGAGGCTGGGATTTCCATCCGCTGAGGATCGCGTACCGCACAGTATACATAGTAGCCAGCCTCTACCAGGCGCGGTAGCAGTCGTTTGCCCACGTAGCCGTTGGCTCCGGTGAGTAGCACTTTCTTTCTTGGTAGCGGTAAGGATCCTTCCACTTAGTATCAAGGGAATGAAACCTTCAAATGTTTTGGATGGGGGTAGGGAATGGGTTTTTTCCTTGCGTGCGGCTTTTATGATTTCGCCACTGCCGCTTAGAGGTGTTGCCTTGATTGCGTACCGAATCCTATTGAGAGTGTATTTGTTTGGGCTCGAATGCATTTCCCATGCGTTCGCAATCTTCGACAGGCATTTGAAATGCCCATGCAACTGGTTCGGAAGGTTCTTTGTCTACCGAAGTAGTATGAAGGTGGGGATTCCGGATCCACATTATGAAGAGAACTTGCCTTTGTTGGTGTCTTAGCGCAGCGACACCAACAAATTCTACCCAACGGGTTTCACTGGTCCGGAAGTAACTTCCTGACCCACGCTATGTAGGACAACGAACTTTCGCGTCAGTATCCGTGGTGAGTCATTTACTCCAACCGTTTCGTTAGATTTTCATAGTCGGCCAGCTGAGTACACAAAATTATCCTAAGGTTGTACTCATCGGGGAAGGGTTCGTCAGGATGTTCTCTGGATGAAAACACCCGTGGTAAGGGAAAGGGCTTGCCGTGATCGGCTTGGTAGGCGTGCCAGCTAGCAGAACGTAGTAAAGCCAAGGCTTCTACATATTCGCCGAAAGACAAATTGGCATCCAGATATGCTACCACTATTACCTTTCCATAAGGTGCATAGACCGAATTGGCTGTGGTGATCATAGTCTGTAAAGAATCGCGTAGCTGATGAGCAGTAATGGGTTGACCTTGCAACTCCCAGCCCAGGGACTGATACCCGATCAGAGGATAAGGCATTGAATCAAGTATTTCTTCTTTGAAGCCGAATGGGATATTCCAAGGTGCCTTTTGATCAGTATATTCTTGCCAGTAATTGGTAAAAAGGTTTTCCGTATTCAACAGCATGTAAGGCAACCGAAAGGCAAAATTATTTTGGGTGGCATCAGTAGCGACAGCAATCTGGATAGGCTTGGGAATGGAATAGACTAAGGAGAAAAGAGAATATACTTCCAATACCTCCTTTGCAGGAATTGATTGGTCTACTATCATGGAGACTCCAAGGTCTTTCTCGTATTGCTCCTCCCAAAAATAGCTAATGAAGGAAAACAAGTTAGTCCGCAGTGAGTCAGAGACCCATGGAATGTACTCTCCATTAAAATATAGAGTCAATGAACTGTCTTGCCAGCCAAGATATAATGTACGGTTGTCTAAAAATTTGTTTGATCTGTATAGAGGTACAGAATCCACAGCGGGTAGCTCAATATTTAAATCGGGAACAATCCCCGCCGATAACCCCCAATGTACGTCAGAGAGCTTAGATTGGATGTTCGAACCGTCACGTTCGGCCCATCTGACGTTGTGGGGAGCTAAGGTATCTATCCAATACCGATTTATAGTATCCGGTACGGACATACGGATGTTTCCGAGTAAATAAACCGAATCGTTGGAGGCCTTCCATAAACGATAAGGGCCATCCCATCCTCCTCCGTTGCTGAACCAAATGATATCCCCTTCAGTACGTGAAACAGAGGCGGAAGAGAATATATAATGTTCATCAGATAAATAGTCTAACTCTGTTGAATCGTCCCCAACCCAGGAATCATCTTCTAAGAGGCTAACATATGACTCAGTATAATTGAGGGCATACTGTACCGAATATGAGGTGCAGCTAATGAGGGAGCCAAATACCCCAAGGCTTAGGTAGAGAAATAGTTGAGTTCGTATCATCCGGTTCGGTTTTGATATAGGTACCGCAAACAAAGGAATTATTACAACGGGGTAAGATATATCAAGATGAAAGATAGGCCTTGCCTCTTATCCGTACCCGCTCGAATGCATTTCCAATTCGTTTGCAACCTTCAACGGGTATTTGAAGTATCCCACTATCATCCATCTCATCAACTGGTTTCACTGGTCCGGAAGGTTCTTTGTCCACAGAAATACTATGAAGGTGGGAATTCTGGACCCACGCTATGTAGGAAACTAAGTTCCCTAAAAGCTAAGTCGACACGAAAACTCCTCTTCCACTGAAGCTACGGAGGACAACGAACTCTCGCGTCAGTGAGTTCCTATCTAGCCCGTACGAACGCTATCGCGTCCGGTGAGTCAGAGACTCACAATATCCATCGTCACAAGTTGATAAACTTGCGACAGCTATCTCTGAGAATAGACACACATATTACCCTGAGGCACCTCGAAGGGTAACACATTGCCCCATGCGGGAATTTGAATGCCAGATCAAGGTGGTCTATGCCATTTAATTCACCCAAAGGGGCGAAAAAGCCGTATAGGAACTTTAATGCAAATGGACCCATGAATAGGGTTTATTCAGCCCGAATGGGAAGGTTATCCTTAGGATTGATCATAATAGCGGTTATAAAAAAGTTAGGTTTCATTAAATGACGAAGGAAGAATTTTTAATATTAATCAATGGAGCAAGCTTTGTTTCATTCAAGTTTGCTGAACAATACTTGAAAAACAAACTAGTACCTGAGTTCAGATATGATGTGTTTCTAAATATCTCTCCGGATGATCCTTCTTTGACTCAATTTGATATATATCCAGAAGACAATGAAAGAATTGAAACTGGATTAACTGACAAAGAAGTTTGTGATTTGATTTATAGAAATGGTAAAGTTCCCGTGTGGATTGATATTGCTGTGAACAAATCAGATCGGAAGGTTACAACTTTCAAATTGTTATGTGCTGGACGATATTCAGATGATAAAGAAGATTATTATTATCAATCAGGCGGAACTGGGCCGTTTGGAATTAAAAGCCCGAATCTGCCAGTAGACTATAAGGAAGGGCAAAAAATTAAATTAAAAACGAAAAGCTAACAAGGTGTATTGTGCATACCCTGCGGGATGCTACAACACCATACACAAACCGTTACATGCCACCAGTGCTTCTAGCATCTGGATCAGAAACTTCAATGACCGATAATGAGAATCAAAGAGATTTGGATTGAGGCTGAAAACTGGTCCGAAGGACAATGGAATTTCGAGAACGATAACACCGATGTGATTGTCAGACTCGAGAATGGCGACGAGTACGTGGCATCGTTTTTCACTTACAGGAACATTTCCGACCTGACCAAGAAGAATAAAGAGACTGGCGAGTTGCTTTCTGGCAAGTACCTTTGGTCAAGTGACATGATTCTCATCGATCGATGTTCGAGAGAAGACATTGAACAAGTGATTGAGGATTTAATAAGCTCCTCGGAATTGGAGGATGTTTTCACTAAGGTGGATAAAAGCGGCATGTAACAATTGGTATACCCGCTCGAATGCATGTCTAATGCATTCGTAATCTTTGATGGGCATTTGTAATGCACTTTTTCTCCAGTGGGTATGGAAGAATTTCTACCCAGGTGTGGGGAATTATTCCTTAAGGCCAAATTGCATATTTCGATACACTAGCTCCCATTTCCCTTCTTTCCAGCCTTGGTCCAAAGCAAATTGGAGGGCCTCATCTACGAATTTGGGAGTGACTACTTGGGGCGAAAAGGGAGGAGGAGCATTTTCCGGGTCCTTGATGTACAGCCAGGTATCGTACCAGCCGAAATCCACGATAAGCTGGCAGTTTTTATCCTCCTCGTCTAGTATTAATACGGTTTCCTTGAATTTCCACCAATAGCTATGACCGCGGACGGTGATCTTTCTAAATCCTTTTTTATTGATGGCCATGGAACCAAGGGGTCACTCGGGTGCAATCATTTCACTTCTAATAAACACTTTTTCCATTGCAAGGTGAAGACTCTGGGCAACTCATTGCTCGAATGAAACTCATGCCCGCTCGAATCTGGTCCGGAAGGTTCTTTGTCCACCGAAATACTATGAAGGTGGGAATTCCGGACCTACAATATGTAGGAAATTAAGTTCCCTAAAGGCTAGGTCGACACGAAAACTCCTCCTCCACTGAAGCTACGGAGGACAA
>DMST01000292.1:15285-16399 GCA_003454975.1 Cytophagales bacterium
TTGATAAACTTGCGACAGCTATCCCTGAGAATAGACACACATTTTACCCTGAGGGACCCCGAAGGGTAGCACATTGCCCCATCGCCTCACCCGCTCATCAACCCATCATCTCCCAGCTTTACCAAAGGGAAAAAAGGGCATGTATCGGCAAGAAAGGAATCTTATGTCTTGGCTCTTGTGTCTTAGAGCGAAGCGATCTAATCCACCAAAGAATCTACTGATTCAGCCCTAAAACTCGTTGGTTTTTATCGCTTAATGGTAGTTCTGCTACGCTTATCGGCTAAAACGTGCAGTTTAGAGGGGATTCCTGTCGTTCGTCTACAGAATCGTGCGGTTCTGCGATATTTTTTCGGGTTCGGATAGGTTTTGAGTTGCATTGTACCAGAAAGCGCTCGCACATGCATTCGATTGCAAGGGGGCGTAAAGACCATTGTAACCTAAAATCATCATGAAAAAGATCATACCCTTTGGATTGCTTTTCGGACTGCTTCTGAGCAGCGCCGCCTGGGCGCAAGACCGATCGGTATCCGGCACCGTGACCAACGGTGAGGATGGCCAACCCCTCCCCGGGGTAACCGTACGGGTGCAAGGAACCTCTAGCGGGGTGACCACTGACCTGGACGGTAAGTACAATTTGAAAGTAGGCGATGATGCCGTACTCACTTTTTCCTTCGTAGGATTTTCTGCCCAGACCGTTGAGGTAGGAGCTCGCTCTGTAATTGACGTTACGCTAAGCCCTGACCTACGCGAGCTGGGCGAGGTAGTGGTGACGGCTTTTGGAATGGAGCGCGACGAGAAGCGCCTCGGCTACAGCATCACGCAGCTGGACGCATCAGCAGTAGAAGTGAAAGAGCCCAACGTGGTGAACAGCCTGAGCGGTAAGGTAGCCGGGGTAACGGTAAACCGTACCGCTGGTGGTCCTGGTGGCTCTACGCGCGTCCTGATTCGCGGTAACAACAAGCTGACGGGTAACAACCAGCCTCTTTATGTAGTGGACGGGGTGCCCATCAACAACGCCAACCTGGGACCGGCAATTCGCTGGGGTGGTTACGACTACGGTGACGGTATCGGTGATATCGTATCGGATGATATCGAGAGCATCTCGATTCTAAAG
>DMST01000293.1:0-3643 GCA_003454975.1 Cytophagales bacterium
CTCGGTGATAATCTCCAATTATCAGTTATTCCTAACTAAATCTGATTTTAGTCGAGATTATCGAGTCTATATGTAACTTATACCCTGAAAAATACACATGATGCACTATGACATTCTTGGAATTGGCAGAAACCGTCTTGCGTTCGGTAGAGAAACCGCTTACTGCCAACGAGATATGGGAATTGGCTAAAGAACAAGATCTGGTCGGTGACCTGAATAGCCGGGGTAAAACCCCTTGGGCTACGATGGCAGCACAACTATATGTGAATTGCCGAGACCAGCCAGATTCGGTTTTTAAGACGATTGGAAAACGCCCCAAGCGGTTTTTCATTGCCAAGAAGAAATATTCCATAGATTTTTCCGAGTTCGAGTCTGGGGTTACCGAGGAAGAAGAACAGGTATCCACCCCGGATCCTACCCCTCACTATCTGGAAAAAGACCTGCACCCCTACCTAGCCCGTTTCGCCTACTATTCATTGAATTGCCATTGTAAGACCATCAATCATAGTACATCTGATAAGAAGAGTTTTGGAGAGTGGGTACATCCAGACATGGTGGGTTGCGTGTTTCCCATCGAAGAATGGGATGACGAAGTATTGGAATTGAGTGCTTCCATGGGAAATACCTCGGTACAGTTTATTTCCTTTGAATTGAAAAAGGAGTTGAATCTATCCACCCTTCGAGAGAAGTTTTTCCAAACGGTATCCAATTCTTCTTGGGCAAATGAGAGTTATTTGGTGGCCGCTAAGATTTCACGCGATCCGGACTTTCACAATGAATTAAAGCGCCTTTCGGCAGCCTTCGGGATTGGGGTTATCCAGTTGGAGATTGAAGAGCCCAATTCTGCGGAAATAATTTACCCGGCCAAAAGTCGAGACAGCTTAGATTGGGACACGATAAACAAACTTATCGGTATGAATAAGGACTTCAAGGAGTTTGTAAAACGGGTTCGAATTGATTTGAAGAGCAACGAAATCCGTAAGGAAAAGTATGACAAGATTCTGAATGAAGACCAGCTCTTAAAGATGATTACTTCTCGATAGCCATATCCTCAACCTTGAGGATATAAACCCTCAACGTTCCCGATTCTTTAGGAAGTCATTTCCGGCACCTTCGATCATGTTAAATCTAAACTGTTCAAAGGAAAATGCCGAAGTATTACGTCAATAAGAAAACCGATGATCAAGGAGATCATGAAGTCCATAAAGAGGGATGTCCTTGGACACCCCTTCCCGAAAACCGGATTGACTTGGGCTACCATACTAACTGCCAAAGTGCTATAACAAAAGCCAAAACCTATTACAGTCGCGTGAATGGTCATAGCTACTGTTCGGCCGATTGCCATACAAGCTAGGAGGAAGCCCAAACCCTGTCAGAGCCAGCTCCGCTAAGCGGAGGTCACAAATATAGGTGGAGTAGTTGGTTGAGATGAACCATTATTGACCTCGTTACTGCTCTGAAGACCCTGATAGGGTTGACGCGACCTAGGCTCACACTCCTTTCTCCTCAACCTTGAGGATGTGAAAGGCTACGCCTGTGGAGGTATGGAGGTAGGCAAGCCGAGACCTTTGGTATCAAAACCAAAGGAATATGAACGAAGTCAATAAGGCCCTGCTCGTGGGCATCAATCACTACGATCACCTGAACAAACTGAACGGCTGTGTGGCAGATGCCCAAGCGATGGAAAAAGTACTGAGCCGGCACGATGATGGGAGCGTGAATTTCCACTGCAAAACGCTGACGACGGGCAACCGCAACTTCCGCATCACGGAGGCGCAGCTGCGCAAGGAGATCCGGGAGTTCTTTCAGGGCGTGGGCGACATCGCCCTGTTTTACTTCTCGGGCCACGGCTCGGAGGACAATCTGGGTGGTTACTTGGCTGTGCAGGACTCGGAGAAACATAGCCTGGGTATCTCCTTTACGGAGCTGCTGCAGGTGGCCCAGCAGTGCGTGGAGTTTCGGGAGATCTTCATCATTCTGGATTGCTGCTATTCAGGGAAAATTTCGCCCCCCAATGATCCGGGACCGATGGGCGGCATGCTGCTTCCACGCAAAGGTATCAGCATCCTGACGGCCAGTCGGCCCGAGCAGTACAGTATGGAACGGGGCGGCCGCGGGGTGTTTACGCGCATCCTGGAAAAGGGCCTGGAGGGCAATGCGGCCAACCTGCTGGGCCACGTGACGGCGGCGGGCTTGTTTCACTATGCCGACCAAATGCTGGGGCCCTTTAAGCAGCGCCCCATGTTCAAGGCCCACGTATCCGGTTTTAAGATACTGAGGCAGTGTGCTTCGCAGGTGTATTTGGAGGAACTGCGTCGCCTGCCCGAGTTTTTTGCCACGGAGGATACCGAAATGCCCTTGGACCCCAGCTATGCCCCAGAATCGGCATCACCGCACGAAGCGCACCAGCGGGTATTTGGACAGCTACGCCGCCTAGTTCAGGCCGGACTCGTGGAACCACTGGGGGTAGACGAGCTGGCCGACGCGGCCCAACGGAGCAAAAGCTGCCGCCTTACGAGCCAGGGCAAGCTGTACTGGACGGTAGCGAAAGAAGGACGGATATAGCGAGCCCATGTGAATCTATTCTAAAGGGCCCTCAATTTAATTGCGGTAGCCTTCCTGTCGCGGGCCTCTTGGCCCGTGACCACGTCCCTAAAAAGCCTCCTGGCTTGTGAAAAAGGCAGCCAGGAGGCTGCATCGGGAGATAGTTCCAAGGCTTTGGCCTTGAAACAGTTTTCTTCTCCGCCCCCCCAAACCTTGCTTAGAGGATTTCGAGCCATTCGGCAGCAAACCAATAGCGCCCCCGGTCTACACTAAGACGTACGGAACCGTCTTCAGCTACCTCAATGACTTGTGCCGTGCGGTTGAGGTAAGGGTCCATCCCTTGGGTCCAGCCGATGTTTTCACCTTTGCGGATGGCCTCTGCCGGGCGCGAAAGGGGTAGGCGTATAGAGGTGCCTATTTGCAAGCCGTGTGTAGGTGGTTCTTCTTCTTTAGCCTTGGGTGACGGCATATCCGTGGAGGAAGCGGGCTTGGTCTCGGTTTTGCCCATGCGCTTGCGCAATTGGTTGAGGTAGCGGTCGAGTTCGCTTATATCTAAGCGGTGGCGGTTCTGAAGGACTTCATGGACCTCGTTTTTCTCTGCTCCGTGCAGAATGGGGATCACCCGTTTGCTGTGGGCCTCGGCCTGACCAATTTCGTAAGAAATCCACGTACTGCTGATGGAGGCCTTGGAGACTAGAATAATAACTTCGTCAGCATCGGCGAGGTTGCTTTTTACGGAATCGGTAATGAGATCACCGAATTCCATTTCGTGGTTGTTTAAGAAGACTTCAGCGCCAATGGCCAGGATTTTTTCGCGGATGGTTCCCGCCACGTAGTCGTCTTGCTCGGAATGGCTAATAAATACTTTCATGTGTATGGATATTTAGTGAAGCAGAAGCCATCGGCTTCTTACACTACAAAGGTGAAGGGCATGGGGGAGGCATACCTCCTCAAGACTGAGGATACCGAATCGACAGAAGTGTAGAATTTTGCGGGGTGTGCGGGGGCGTACTTGCCGGGGTAATTGAAAGTTTAACCTAAATGTAAATCTTGATGGTACACACGAATACCACAGTAATCGATGCCCCCACGGAAGAGG
>DMST01000293.1:3689-3830 GCA_003454975.1 Cytophagales bacterium
CCCCACGGAAGAGGAAGTACTCTTCCCGCTGATCACGATGACCGAAGGCGATCCTGATCCCGGGGAGGAGGAAATTCCCCGCAACACCGACCCACCCCCAGCCGGGCAAACGGAGCCGAGTACGCCACCCGATCCGGGTGG
>DMST01000374.1:0-2759 GCA_003454975.1 Cytophagales bacterium
GCCCCGCGCTATAGCCGCTGGTTGACGGTGCTGGTCATGCTGGGCATTATACTGGGCAGCCTCGATGGGCTGAGCCGTGCGTTTGACATTGTTTCCCTTCCCGTAGCAGTAGTGGGGTCCGGCCTATTGGCACTGACCTGGATCGGTAGATTCCTATTCCGAAAGCGCATTCTTCAGCCGCTACCCCATATCCAATTTGCCGGGGTCCTGCTAGCCTTGTGGCTACCCTTTGGGTTACCCCCAATGACCGAAGGATGGAAAAGTTTACATGCAGGGAGCGGGGATAAACAGACCTTATTCCCAGCAGAGGACAGCACCCAATTCAATGTGCTGATCCTGCGCTTTGAGGACTTGGCCGATCCGGAAGGCTACAATTGCATTGGCCTTAGCTTACAAGATCATTTGGGGGTGGTCACCTCCAACACCGAGCTTCCGTTGGAAATACAAGCCATCTATGCCGACAGCATTGCCCCACCCAAAACGGCCTGGGAGGCCGAGGCCATACAGCAACAGCACCATGCCGATTTGGTACTGTATGGCCTGGCCAACAATGCCGCCCCCGACTGCGGTCTGGCCGACCTTAGTTTCCGGTGGAACATCAGCGAAGCCGTCACCCAACCCATAAGCAGCCTGGTGAATGTAAAAGACCAGCAGCATACGGCCAATACAGAGGAACTCAGCGGTCTAGATATTCAGCAAGGTAGACTATCCATTGATGCGGTGTCATTTGAAAGCTGGATCAGTGCTTTGGTATTGGCTAAGGCACAGGAACTGGACGCCTCTATATTGGCCTTGGACGCCATCGCAAACAATACTTTACTTTCTGTAGAGGAACGGAGCAATCGCTACCAGGTAATTGCCCAAACGGCGAAAGAGTTGAAGCTCTGGGAACTCCAAAGGTCGGCAGCCACCTCTTGGATAGCTTTGCATCCCATCAACCCTGAAAGCTACTTATTACGGGGTTGGGCTCTTTATAATCTTGAACTCTACGATTCTGCTATATTAGACTTTAACAAAGCTATTGAATTAGATCCTGAGGATACTAAGGTTTACTTTCACAGGGGGTTCGTTTATAGTAAAATAGGTCTACAAGATTCTGCCTTTTTAGACTTTAATAAAGCCATTCAATTAGACCCTGAGTATAAGTATGCTTATAGCAACCGGGGATGGGCTCTTCATCAATTAGGCCTCTATGACTCCGCGATTGTAGACTATAACAAAGCTATTGAATTAGATCCTGAGGATACTAAGGTTTACCTTCACAGGGGGTTCGTTTATAGTAAAATAGGTCTACAAGATTCTGCCTTTTTAGACTTTAATAAAGCCATTCAATTAGACCCTGAGTATAAGTATGCTTATAGCATCCGGGGATGGGCTCTTCATCAATTAGGCCTCTATGACTCCGCGATTGTAGACTATAACAAAGCCATTCAATTAGATTCTGAGTTTGCTTATGCCTACAATAACCGGGGACATTATCTCATACAGCTAGGGCTTTACGACTCTGCCAATTTAGACTTTAACAAAGCCATTCAGTTAGACCCAAAGTATGCTATGGCCTATAATAACAGGAGTTATATCTTTTATACTAGGGGTCTATACGACTCCGCTATTTTAGATTATAACGTAGCCATTCAGTTAGACCCTGAATTTGCTATGGCTTACACTAATCGGGGATACGCCTATTTTAATAATGGGGATTATTCAGCTGCTTACAAGGATAAATTAAGGGCAATAGAGCTAGATTCAACCGACATTTACGCTCAAGTAAGTTTAGGAGAGGTACTGGGTCGCATGGGGAAAGAAGAGAAAGCTTTGGCTCAATTTAGTTGGATCATCCGTAGATGGCCGGAACGACCCAATGGTTACTGGGCTCGGGGCGAGTATTATCATTATACCAAGCAATGGGACCTTGCAATCTCTGATCTGGAAAAGGTATTTGAATTGAACCCAAATGGGTACAGCAATTCCGAAACCCTCCTTCAAGAAGCTCGCGAAAAGCTAGCCGAGCAGCAATCATATTAAAACGCCTTTGCGGTAAACAACATCACCTACACCGGAACTCCGGCCCATGATTGGCGGTAGTGGGTATTTCCTCGAACCGCTCTCACGGGGCTCTGGAATTGCAGGTCTTACAGACCCTGGCCATCCTTTATAGCAGAACGAAAGGATGCCGTGCAGTGGATTACCAGTACATTCATTTTTGTATCGGTTGGTGGTAGGCGGTGGTCATCTGAAAGTCCGAAAGCCCGGAGGCTTTCTATCATCCGTGGTCGGCAACCCGGAGACTGCCGATAGGCAAAGCTAGAGACCAAGAAAGTATGACCTAGCTCGAACGTATCTGAAATGCGTTCGTAATTTTTGACAGGCAATTGCATTGCCTCACTTCTGCTCAAGGCCCATCCCATGGCCTTTCCAAGATAAGTCCCCAAAACATTTGCGAACCAGCCTTTGATTTTCCGATCAAAGGTACACGAAAGCACTTCCGTCAGAATAGCAACCGTAAGCCGATAGTTTGGGCAATGCGGGGTTACCACCTCAGCAAACTTTAGTAAATAATCACAAAGCATTTATATAGTTAACTATATAGTTGACTTATTTTGTATAGCTTTGCCTTATGAAATACTTGATAATACTAGCCGTGTTGTTATCCATTTTGGGTTGCCAGGCACCTCAGAAAAGCCCTCCCCGCCAACCTTTCATGGAAGCACTGGATTCGGCCCTTCAAGCGGAGCGGGTTCCGGGCTGTGCGGTAATGG
>DMST01000374.1:2835-3365 GCA_003454975.1 Cytophagales bacterium
AGAGGAGTACAGCGGGGAAGCGGAAGTATCGTTTGCTCAGCCCGTGACGGAGCGCACGGTGTTCTCCATCAACTCCATTGCCAAAGTATTTGCCGGGACGACAGTGATGCAGTTGGCGGACCGGGGGATGATCCAGCTCCAAGACTCCCTGGGGGCTTACCTGGACTCCCTCCCCGCCTCCTGGCAAGGCATCACCCTACGGCAACTACTCAACCACACTTCGGGCTTGCCCGACATCGAGGATGTGGCAGCAGGCGGTGTCATCGGAGGGCAGGGGGAGGCACACGTCTGGGAGCTAGTGAAGCAGCAGCCCCTTGTTGGCACCCCGGGTACGAAGTTCCGCTACATCGCTACCCACTACGGGCTGATCCAGCAAGTCATCGAACAAGTGAGCGGGATGGACTACTTGAGCTTCCTGGATTCGGCCCAGTTCGAGCCGCTGGGTATCACTAATATTACCTTTGGCAGTTCCTTTGAGGTAGTGCCCCACCTAGGCCCTACCTACTCGCTATATCAGCGCGACCCCACCC
>DMST01000374.1:3409-11147 GCA_003454975.1 Cytophagales bacterium
CCGACCCCACCACGGGTAAAACCACGAAGGGAACGGAGCTACAGAAGATCCGGGAAGCGTTCTTTCCCAGTTTGTACGCAGATGCCGGGGCCTTTGCTACGCTGAGGGATTTAGGCCAATGGGTGATGCACCTGCAAGCGGGTGGTTTTGTCACCAAGGAAAGCCAGGAGGAAATGTGGACCGCGCAACCGAATGATGAAGGCAGTATCCAAGGATTCGGCGGATTCTTGAATGGCTACGGCATCGGTTGGCCCGTGATGCACCGGCGGGAGCACCCCGGTGTGCTGGCAATTGGCGGTGGCCGTGCGGCCTTAGCCATCTACCCGGAAGAGGAGCTTTGCGTCATTTTGCTCACAAACCTAACAGGGAGCTCGCCGCACAGGATAGTGGAGAAGCTTGCGCCGCTACTTTGGCAGAAGTAACGAGGATTGAGGCCGGAAAGGAAGCAGAAGAACACTTAAGAAAGCACTAAATCAAATCTACTCATTTTAAATAATACATAAAGTAATATGCCTGGCAAATTTGCGTAAACCACATATTCATTTTTTATCAAAAAAACTATCCAGTAGGATAAGATTCAGCTCAAAGTAAAATAGTTAATAATATAATTATTTAAACAATAAATATATCGCAGGAAAAAGCCAAAAACACTGAGTTTTTTTTCATCACAAAATTCACCTTGAATTTGTTTTAGTTAAATACAAAAAAAAGAGCGGCCCAGCTGCCGCTCTTTTTAAATTTAAGCAATTGAATAACGTTAGTTTTATTCAATCACCAATTGCTTAACGCTTTGCTCAGTAGCTGTATTTACCTGCACCAAATAGATTCCTTTGGCCAAGCCTTTCAAGCTAATGCGTTCGTTGGCATCCACATTGGACTCACTTAGCATTTCGCGACCTTCTAGTGTGAAAACCCGTACCGACTCTATGGGGGCATTTGCCTGAATCTCAACGTAGTCTACCGCAGGATTAGGGAACAGGGTAATGTCAACTAGTCCCAATTCACTCTCAGGATTGGCTCCACGGAATCCGATGGGCAAGCCACCGCCGCCGCCGGTAGTCACCGTGATGTATTTCTCAATCCGCACGTTCTGGTTACAAGATTTATACTCTGCTGTCAGGATGCCGCTCTGGTTGTTCACGAACAGGCGATAGTTATCACCGTCAGTATAACCATACCAGCCATTATTGGGCACTGACCAGGTAACATTGGTGACGCTAGAGTTAACGTTCAAACCATAGAACATATTGGTCTGATAAGCCGTGAGGGTAGACGGACCGTTGATAGTTCCTACTTCTTTGCCATACAGCACAGTGCGGCTTCTGAGTGCGCTGTTATTGTTGCAGGACGAACCCGAAAGGGCACGCACTCTGACGGTACTTGAACCGTACGATGTAGCAGGAGCCACCAGATCAATGAAAGGAGATGCACTCGGGTTGGAGGCACCTGGGGCAAGAGTCCAGCCAGAAGGCACAGTCCATTGGTAACTGGATGCACCACTCACAGCCGCCACACTAAAACGGGTGGTAGCACCATTACATGTAAGGTAGTTACCCGAGATAAATCCGGGAGTGGATAAGGTACTGGACGTGATGGTTACCCAGATAGATCCGTACTGCGTGGAAATATTTCCAAATTCATCCCTGACAAGAAGTGATACCGAGACCTGCACGGAACCAACACTGTTTGGCATGTTGGGATAAAAGACCGAGCTCGGTGAAGTATCAATTGTTATACCGTTCTGCCGCAGGGTCCAGGAATAAGACAAGACATCGTCATCGAAGCTGCTGGGTAAGGCGGAATAGGCAGGCGAACTGCCACACGAGACAGTATACGGTCCACTAATAAATACTCCTTGAGCCTGGGCACTTGCAATAGTGCCGATGGTAAAAAGTAAAAGAGCAATTCCTCTTTTAATACTGGTAGATAATAACTTCATAAAGTTTAAAATTTAAATAATGGTTGATGCGATAAAGTACGTTTATTACATTGGATTTAATACGCGGACAATTTTTAAATGGCTGTATTTACTAATCAAGAGGCTACAATTGAATGTATTCGGCAAAAAGACATTATTTATACATTGTTTAACACCCATTCATCGCAATTAATTTTGATTAATATGAAGTATACTGAATAATTACATCTGGTCAATTATTTCAAGACTCATATGTGACGAATGAATAATTTGGGTGACCAAACAGATATTTAGTAATTACAAAACACAATTTGAAGAAGGGAAACGGGTTGGAGATAGCGCTTGTATCTACAAAAACCAAAGGCCGAAAGTAACTCCTAAGTTAGCAGGCAATGGATCGGCGTGAATCTAGCCCTCCAAAAACACCATCACCTGATCCATCACTGAGGCCTCGCGTAGAATGCGAAAATGGCCCGTGCCCTCTACCTCTACCAAACGGCAACTCCCCCACCCCCGGCATACCTGTTGCGAACTCGCCAACGGAATCACCTTATCGTTCTTGTCATGCAAAATCAGAGCCTGTTTCACCTGAACAGACTTCACAAAGTCGCTCACATTCAGGTCCTCTGCATTCTGGCCCGTTTCCCGGTTAAGCCTATCAACTAACCGGTTTTTGACTTTCTCAGGAATCCCCAAAGAATCACTTACGTACTGGATACGGTCCATGAAACGGTCCGGCGTGGTCAACAGCACATACTTATCAATGAGCAAGTCTTGGTTTTGGAACAAGGCATAGGTGGTGGCTACCCCACCAAAGGAGTGACTCATCAGGGTATCCACTCCGTATTTGCGAATCATAACCCCGGCCAGCTCGGTAAACTCAAACAGGCTGGTTTTGCCCCGGCTACTAAACCCGTGTGAGGGTGCATCGAAGGCATATACCCGGTAGTTGGCCTGTCGCAGCCGGTCGATGATATCGGCGAAGTTGCCCGCCTGCCCTTCCCATCCGTGGATGAGTAGGATAGTCTTCTCCCCCGTACCCCAGGCATACAGCTGTATATCGAAGCCTTTGAAGGCAAACCGTTCCTTCTTCGCTTGGTCAAGCACGTCGATTTCATGAGGGCGTAGCTTTTTGATCTGCGGATTTGCCAGCGTCTTGTAGGCCATGGAAACTACCGCGCTGGGAGCTACGGCAGAAAGGAATTGGATAAGGGCTTTGTTCATCTTTCAAGATTTGACAAGGTAAGGATACGCAATACCCAAGGGAGAAAAAATGACCTAATGTTAGGAATTCCATCCCCTGCGGATTCGGCTCAGGCTCTCCGGCCGAATGCCCAGGTATTTGGACAACTCTTTCACGGGTATCTTTTGCACCAGTGTAGGATTCTTGTCCAACAGAGAACGATAACGTTCTTCTGCCGTTTTGGTGAGCAAATCCTTCTCTCGCTTCACTCGCTCCAGAAAGAGGCCTTCCGTAGCCACCCTGCCCAGCTGGTTGGCCAGCAGTGAGGTTCGGTAACTTGCTTTGAGTTCGGCATAGTGGATGATTTCCACCTCGCAGGCTTGGTAGCAAGTCAGCCGGGTATCCGATGGAGTCTGCGTAAGCAATGAGCTTAGCGAAGCACAGAAGGAGGGAGCGAAATGGAAATCAAGGATGCGCTCCTCTTCTCTGAACTGCAAGGAGGTAATGATGGTCCCGGAGAGAATAAAATAAACGGAGGATTCTCGTTGCCCAAAATCAGTCAGCACCGTGCCTTTTTCGAAGCTTCGCCGCTCCACCGAAAAAGGGAGAGCCTCCCCTTCCCCGAGCTCTACTTTCAACTTTTCAGCCACGTATTGGGCAATACCCGATGTTTGTTCCATCCTTATGCTTGTGAACCTGAAGGTATAACCAGGAAAACGGGTATGGAGGTTTATTCTCATGATAAGAGCCACAAATAACCGGTTCGGAAGGCCCTTACACACCCAAGCCAGCTACACTTCCTCACCCTATACTTCCCCGAATGTGCCCTGCTGCCTGCAAAACGAAGTGCAAACACGCTTTCCTCCATCTGCATTTCTTAATCTAGGTTAATGCAGACCCAAGGTGGGTTCTCCACCTTTGACTGGTAAGTAAAACACACCTACAGAAAGTGAAATCAATGGAAACTATGAAACGCGCAGGGTTAACCTTGGGGATGGTACTGAGCCTGACCTGGGCCTATGCGCAACCCCAATCGATTACCCGTATGGCCTTTGGCGAGGACAACACCCTATTCATTGCCGACAGCCGCACCGCCACCATTTTTGCGTACGAAGTAGGGTCAGCACGCAATCCCAGTAAGAAAGAGCTCTTCAATGTATTTGCGCTGGATGAGTTGATTGCCGGCCACTTTGACCTGGATGCCCGGGACATTGTGGTGAGGGAACTTAAGGCCCACCCCCAGACGAACGAAGCCTACCTTGCCTTCGATGAGAAAACCTCAGAGGGCTACGTATCGCACCTGGCCGTGGTGAACCAAACGGGTGAAATTCGCACCTTTGACTTGAAGAATACGCCCTACACCTCCAAAACCATCAGCGATGCCCCTGAGCTGGATCGGGTGTATTTTGAACACCTGGAGCACCGCATGCTCACCTTTACGGACCTGGACTTTTACAAGGGTAAGCTGTACGTCAGTGGGGTGTCTAACGCCGAGTTCTCCTCTGCCCTGAGGGTAATGGACTATCCCTTTACTGAAGAAGCTGCGTCGTTGACCTCAGTAGAGATATACCACGCCGCCCACGACCAAAATGAGAACCGCGCGCCCATTGTATCCATGGAGCTGATGGAGATCAGCGGAAAGGACTACGTGGTAGCTGTGTACGTATGTACGCCCGTAGTGCTCATTCCGATTGAGGACCTAAAGGATGGGGAGCACATCACTGGGCTTACCATTGCAGAAACTGGATTTGGCAATGCGCCCAATGAGCTGTTCTGGGTAGATAAGGTATCGATGATGGACATGAAAATGCCCGAGGGAATCATCATCACCAATCATCAGCGGGCCGCCCGTTTCATTGCTTACACCGATCTTGTGAAAGGAGCTGGGGAGCCACAGCTGGAAAAGACCGGTTATACTACCGGGGGTGTCCCCTTCACGGAATTGCCGGTGTCCGGCCATTTGCAAACCGACAACACCGAGGCAGGTTTGCTCTCCATCACCCGGCATGCCATCACCAATCACCTGGAGCTACTCACCTACCCTAGCCCCATGTATTTGCGATTAGACGAGATTTACTTCTCCGAATTCGATATGCCAACGTATAACAAACCCGTATTGGAAAACATGCGGAAGAAGATGGCGATCGATCCACTAGGCCGTGGCTACATCACCGGAGCCGATAATCAATAGATGACACACCGGGCAGCGGGGTTTCTCGCTGCCCTCTTATTTCTGAGGTACATGCGAAAGCAAAGATGGTTATGGACACTGGCAGGGCTTTGGGCACTCCCCTACCTGGCCCAGGCGCAAGATCTCCCCAGGATAATGCAGGTGTACCCTACCTCGGACACCCTACCCGTCAACCTCATGCGCTTCTACGTACAATTTTCACAGCCCATGCAGGAGGTAGGCATCTATGAGCACGTACACCTGTACAATGCCCAGGGCCGCGAGCTGGACAGCGTGTTTTACAAGCACGCCACAGAGTTCTGGAACCGGGACCGCACCCAGGTATCGCTGCTGGTAGACCCCGCCCGGGTAAAACGGGGGTTGCTGGCCCACAACCAGCTAGGTCGCGCTTTTGTGGAAGGCGAAAGGTATACCCTTACTATCGACAGCTTATTGCTCAACTTTAATGACCAACCCCTGGCCAGCGCTTGGTCAGTCTCCTTTGTGGCCGGACCGGAAGACCGCTCTGCTCCAGCACCTGAGCGGTGGATGCTGAGTGCACCCACTTCCGGCATCCAGGACTCTCTACGGGTAGCCTTTCAGGATAAAATCGACCACATTTCTGTACATACCCGGCTGGCTGTAGGCCACAACAACCAACCCGTACGCGGTACTTGGAACTACTCTACGGACCAAGCAGCCTACTTTGTCCCTGAACAACCTTGGCAGCCAGGAACTTATCAATTGCTCATCCATTCCGCTCTGGAAGATGTAGCCGCCAACTCAGTACATCAGATTTTTGATTACGACCCCGATGAATACAATCCTGATGTGAGGCCCTACTACACCGTAGATTTTTGGGTAAGAGAGGCAGAATAACATCGACCACTCAGAAAAAAATACTTTGCCGCCAATGAGCCAATCAGGCGGCCTTGCCCTAAATCACTTAGTATCAATTCGTTGACTGATCTTCACTCCTACCCATTACATCTTTTTTGAATTCTACAAAGATCACGTTTTGAACTTCCAGCGTTCTACCCTTACTTTGCAATCTGTAATTAATCTAAATAAATTCAATGCTAGGGCTCATCGCTTATCAAAGATCGCAAGAGGAAGAACGGAATCAGCCATGGGTTTTAGAACCAACCGCTGACGGAGACGCCTGCGTATTCGCGAAAAAGTGCTGCGAGAAGTATAAAAAGAAGGGTAAGAAACGCTGCAAAAGCTGCCCCAAGCGATAAATAGTACCCCCTAGGTTTTCCTTCAGTATATAGTGTTATTCATGCCGTAAATCGTGTTGCCCAGTGGGCTAGGTATTCAGTTTCTTTGTAGAAAGAAATTCACGCATGGAAACGAGCCCCCTATTAGAGATCAATTCGTTATCCCAATTTTTTGAAGCCATCCAGTGGGATAAACCCAAGCATCCGTTGATTGGGGTGATCGATGTAGCCAAAATCGACTACTCGGGTGCTGAGCAATACAAGAATGTACGCTTTACCAGTGCCCTATACAGTATTATGCTCAAGGATGGGGAATGCGGTATGATCTACGGCCGCAACAAATATGATTTCCAAGAAGGGGTATTGCAATTTATCGGGCCCAATCAGGTGATCTCGGCTACGGACAGCCATAAGCCAAGCTCCTACGGGTTCATGTTGCTCTTTCACCCAGACCTGATCCGCAATTTCGATTTGGGCAAGCGCATTCGTCAGTATAGTTTCTTCAACTACGAGGTACACGAAGCCTTGCACCTATCCAAGAAAGAGGAGGACACGCTCATCGAAATTTCCAACAACATCAAACGTGAGTTGGAAATGAATATTGATAAGCACAGCCAGGAGGTATTGGTTACTAACCTACAACTACTGCTCAACTACGCCAACCGCTTCTACGAGCGGCAGTTCATCACCCGCACCAATGCGCATTCCGACGTGGTGAGTCTGGTAGAGCAGCACATTACTCAATACTATAAAGAGGAGCGTCAATTGGAAAGGGGCATACCCACCCCTGACTACATTGCGGAGCAGGTTCATTTTTCTACTAACTACCTAAGCGACCTGCTGAAGCGGGAAACCGGTAGAAGCGTAAAGGACCACATCGATGACTACACCATCGAGCTCGCCAAAACAGCCCTGGCCTCCACAAAGGACACCATCAACCAAATTGCCTACCAGTTGGGCTTCAACTATCCGCACTACTTCAGCCGGATGTTCAAAAAGAAAACGGGCGAATCGCCCAACAGCTACCGAGCGCAGTTCGTGCACTAAACCCTGTAGCCGCAGTCTCGTTTTGCCGTTGCGCGGCTCCTACCCCACTCCCTCCGAGTGGGGTTTTTCATTTCATTGGACAAACCCATTTTGGGCGTGTTTCCCGTATCGGCCTAGGCCCCGCCGCACGGAACCTCGCCCGATACGGGAGCCGTGCTTTCGCTACTCGCTCTCCTTTTGGTGGCTCCGAGTCCATCCCT
>DMST01000374.1:11217-13867 GCA_003454975.1 Cytophagales bacterium
TCACCGAACCTGGGCTTCAGAGTCCGAGGAATCCTCAGTCACCAAAAGAAGGAGCTCAACATACGGGGCCGCCTAGGCCGCTCTATCACTCACGCGAGGCGCCAAATCCCCCCCTTCCTGAACATTGTGTTCAACCTTCTGAAAAAGGTGCTCAACCCTAGATGCGGATACACGGACCTTTGAGTATCAAGAATAACGGACCAAATCCTGTATCCTCATGAGTAATAAAAATGTATTGTGGGTGGATGCCGACACCCTGGCAAAAGACCTAAGCGGCAAAACGTACATCGTAACCGGAGCCAACTCCGGCGTAGGGCTGGAAACTACTCGCCAGCTAGTGAAGCAAGGTGCCCACGTGGTCATGGCCTGCCGCCGACCCGAGGCAGGGAAGGAAGCCGCCAAGACCTTTGGAGAGTTGCGCGGTAGCTATGCCGTTATGCGCTGCGACTTGGCCGACTTAGACTCTGTACGGAAATTTGTTGCCGACTTTTTGGGCAAATACAATCATCTGGAAGGCCTCATGTGTAATGCCGGGGCAGTCATTATGGGTAACGATGTGCAGTACACCAAGGATGGTTTTGAGATGACCATGGGTGTGAACTACTTTGGCCACTTCTTGCTGGTAGAGCTCCTGCTCGATATTTTGAAGCAAAGCGCCCCGGCCCGGATCGGGCTTTTATCCTCAGTAGTACACGCAGGAAGTCCAAAAAACCGATATGAGGTACACCTGGACGATATGGAGTTCAAATCTAGAAAGTACAGTGCCTTTGCTGCCTATGGCGAGGCTAAAGTGGCCACCGTGCAGTATGCCCTGGAGCTGGCCGATCGTCTGAAAGGCACCGGAGTTACTACCGCCTCCATACACCCGGGCTGGGCACGGTCCAACTTTGGTGGGGGCGGCGCTATGATGAAGATCATGCGCGTAGTAATGCTCCCCTTCCGTAATTCCATGACCAATAGTAACGAGGAGTCCGCCCAAACCTCACTGCACGTACTCATCTCTGACGATGCTCCAAAGCATTCGGGTGCCTACTTTAGCCAGCACAGCGTGCTGTATCGTGACAAAGAGTGCCGCCCCGGCGGATGGCCCATGCAGAGTCCTAATCCCCACGCTCGTGATCTGGCCGCTGCCAAAGCGCTGGTTCAACGCAGCTACCAGAAGGTAGGCTACCGACCCTAATGGAGACCGAATAGCACTCCAAAATCCCAATTGCAGGCCTGCGATTGGGATTTTAGCTATACCTGGGGGTAGGGACGGGATGAACGCAGTGACGAACAAGCCTCTCTAATTCCTTCACCTTGAAGACCAGGTTTATGCCGATTGGGCAGTGGGAATGCATCTTTTCAGGACAAAGACGCATCTCATACCAAGATACCCTATTCCTGTAGGATGATTCTCCGACGCTTTGTAATGTACCTACTGGTGGGATTCGCCCCCATCATGGCCCACGGGCAAACCGCCGATCCACTTTCTACCACTTGCGATTCGGCGCAGGCGGCCAACCACCTGCTGTCACCAGAGTACCTCCACCTACCTGCCTTTGACCACTCACATTTTACAACGGATAGTTTCTACAGTCTGCCCTTGGCTGCCAACCGGCGGTTGTGGTTTCGGGAGATAGAACATCCGGATTCTACCCGGTTTACCCCCCACTGGTGGGACCGGCCAGAAAGCTACCATGCCGACCAACTGGATTTTGCACAACACTACTGGCTGGATAGCACGGTACGATTGGCCATGCAATTTGGCCCCAATGAGGATCTGTGGGCCTACAACATTTTTATCGTGAAGGAAGTAGCAGGTTGTTTGGTAGTATCCCGTAGCTACTTTCGCCATGCTCGGTTCACCTATAAAGCCTACGCCCTCATCACGGAACCACAACTCTTGGCACTGCGCCAACAGCTTGGCTACTTTGCCCACCATCGGCTGCGCCCGGTAAATACCCAGGAGCACTATGCCATCATAGCCGACCACCAATGTCCTGCCCCTTATTACTTGGATGTAGGTGCTGCCTTACAGGAGCGAGGTACCCTACCCCATCGGGTCATGTTGGACCTGTTTGCGTTTTTGGGCGAAGAGTTACCCTGGGTGACCACCTATCTTCATTAAGTCTTCCGGTAGATTTGAAAGCAGGGAGTAACCAATCCAGGTTTGGACTTGTACTATGGGTATAACAACATTGCAACATACCGATAAATGTCCACTGAGCAAGACAGGCGTGTCTATCTATACCGAAATAGTTGGTATCTTACGTAGACTAAAAACCGATGAACCTACTACGCTATCTGTTCCTAGCTGGAGTGTGCTGCATTAGTCTACTCCCGGTACTACGTGCCCAATCCCACCAGGATTCACTGTTGGTGGCGTTGCAGCAGGAATTGGAGGGCGGGGACAGCACCCGGGTGGCTTTCCAATACATCGTTTTGGGTAACCTGGCCCGAGACTCTTCAGATTTCGAGGAGGCCTTATCCTACTACAGCCTGGCCCGTACCTGGGCGCCATCCCAAAATGTAAGCATCACCTCGGTAGCGGTGAACCAACAGAGCCTGATATGGCAAAAACAAGGGCTCATAGACTCGGCCCTTCAGCAGTTAACCGAGGTAGTGGCGCAGGCCCGCCAAGCTCCTACGCCACAGGTACTACCCGCCT
>DMST01000332.1:0-10286 GCA_003454975.1 Cytophagales bacterium
GGGAACTTGGTGCGCTTGCGGTCGGATGTGTCCAAGGTACGGCTGGCCGTGGGGCACGGTGGTACGCTGACCATTGGCAACGACGTCTTCCTGAACGGCCCCATCATTTCGGCCTCGCAAGAGGTGAGCATTGGCAACCACGTGACCATTGGGCCCTTCTCCCACATCATCGACAGTGATTTTCATGATGTGCAGGACCCAAAGCAAGCAGGCGTTTCTAAACCCATTCGCATTGAAGACCGGGCCTGGATTGCCACCCGGGCCATGATACTGAAGGGAGTGACCATTGGCGAGGGTGCCGTAGTAGCGGCCGGCGCGGTGGTAACCAAGGACGTACCGCCCTATACGCTGGTAGCCGGTGTGCCGGCCAAGGTGGTAAAACAGATAACCCCTGCCTGATATGCCGGTATTCAAAATCTTGATTGGGCTCACGGTAGGCTTGCTAATAGGCATCAGCCAAGCCCGTCAGTACTTACAACCCCAAGAAACCCCCAGACACCATGACCAAAATCATCATAGAGGCACAACGCCTGAAGCGTAAGCACCGCCACGGCATTGAGATTTTCAGCCTGGAGCTGCTCAAGAGTATGCAAGGCTGGACCAAGCCGGGCATGGTGGAAGTTTGGATGCGGCAGGGCCCCAACGAAGCGGGTTTTGCCGATCTGAATCGGCTGGACCTGAGGACCTTCGGCCATCCCTCCTACCCGCTCTTTGAGCAGGTGAGCTTGCCCTACTTCCTCCACCGGCAGCAGCCCGATACCTTGCTGCACTGTACTGGGAATACGGCACCGCTGTGGGGAAACCTGCCCTTTGTGGTTACGCTGCACGATGTCATCTTCATGGACCGCGTGGCGGGCCAAAGGCAGCGCACCTGGTACCAGCAGTGGGGCAATCGCTACCGCAAATGGGTAGCACCAACGGCGGCCCAGGCGGCTCAGAAGGTGGTGACGGTCTCCGAAACGGAGAAGAAAAACATCCTGAACCGACTGCCTCTGAAGGAGCACCAGGTACAGGTGATCTACAACGGATGCCACGAGAAGTTCCGCCCCATCAGGGAGCAAGCTTCGCTACTAGCGACCCTGCAAAAATACGAGCTCAGCCCCGGGTTCATCCTGCACCTGGCCAATACGGACCCGAAGAAGAACACCGAAACGGTGTTGCGGGCCTTTGAGCACATCCATCATCATAACCCCCTGTTGGATCTGGTGCTGGTGAACTGCTCTCCGAAGCAACTAGAGAAGCAGGTGCGCAACCTGGGGCTGACTCCTTCTATACTGGAAGGGATTCGCTGTTTGCCCTACGTGGACAACGATGACCTGCCAGGCCTGTACAACCTGGCGGACGTATTCCTTTTCCCTTCGTTGCAAGAGAGCTTTGGGCTCCCTCTCATTGAGGCGATGGCTTGCGGCACCCCGGTAGTGACTTGCCGGACTAGTTGCCTGCCGGAAATTGCGGGCAACGCCGCGCACTACGTACACGCCAAAGACCCCAATGCGATGGCGGAAGGGGTGCTGCACATGCTGGCCGACGATGACTATGCCGAGGAGCTAGTACACAGGGGCTTCGGACGGCGCGAGTTTTTTACGTGGGACCGTGCGGCCCAGGCGTATCTGGAACTCTACGAGGAGTGTTTGTTTTCGGTAAACCAGAGGAAATCGCACTCCTTTATCAGAAGTCTTAGTACCCCGGCTACCCGGCCTGGGTAGTTGGAGGATCAGCCTCTACGGCCCCTGATGGTGGCCGGTTGGGCAGTAACGCCCGAACCAGGGATTGCATCGCGAGTCACACACCTCCAGTCGCGTAGCGACTGCTAATAGTTGTCGGAAAACTGAATAGTTTGAGTGCCGTAGGCACGGCACCGGCCAGGAACAAGATCACCTGATTGAGGCCGCTCCAATGAAGCGCCGTACCTACGGCACTCGGTTTCATCGGCACGAATTCACCCACGACTAAAGTCGTGGGCTATTATTAAGAGCCATCGCTACCGCGACTGTAGAAGGGCAACGGATGGAAGGTGAAACCCACTCCCGTCTCGCCACCATATCCCGGCTCCAAACCGGGGCAATTGTATCCACTTTAAAATCCCCTACCCCATGTTAAGCATACTCTTTTGGACCCTGCTGGGCCTTTTGTTCTATACCTACATTGGCTATGGTTTGATCTTATCCCTGCTCGTAGGGATCAAAAAGATCAGAGCTACATCGAAGGAATTTACCACCCTACCGGACGATGAATTACCCACCGTTACCATTGTCATTGCGGCGTACAACGAGGAGGGATACATCCGTGAGAAGCTGCAAAACACCCTGCAGCTGGACTACCCAGCGGCCCGGCGCGAGGTAGTGGTGGTTACCGATGGATCTACCGATAGCACGCCAGAAATAGCTCAGGAATTTCCTATGGTGCGGGTGATGCACCAGCCGGAGCGCCGGGGCAAGGTAGCGGCCATCAACCGGATCATGCCTTTGGTGGAGTCGGCCGTTACGGTGTTTACCGATGCCAATACCGAGCTTCCACCCCATGCGCTGCGTGCGCTAGCGGCTCCCTTTGCTGATGCCCGGGTGGGGGCCGTAGCCGGCGAGAAAACGGTATACCAACCGGATGCTGCGGAAGCTGCCGCTGCCGGCGAGGGAATGTACTGGAAGTACGAATCGTGGCTGAAGCGACTGGATGCGGAATATAACACCATAGTAGGGGCCGCCGGTGAGCTGCTGGCTTTGCGCACCGATGAGTTCATCGCGGTGCCGGAAGATACGGTGATCGAAGACTTTGTACTCTCCCTCAAGATTGCCGCTAAGGGCCTGCGGGTAGCGTATGCACCTGAGGCGTTGGCCTTAGAAAAGGCCTCGGCCAATGTGCAGGAGGAGCAAAAGCGGAAGGTGCGCATCAGTGCGGGGGCCTTTCAGGCCATGCAGCGGTTGGGCTCGTTGCTCAATCCCCTGCGCCACGGCCGCCTTACCTTTCAGCTCGTATCGCACCGCCTGCTCCGCTGGACGGCCGGGCCGCTGGCTCTGGCGGCTCTCATCCCCCTTAACGGAGTGCTGGCAGCCCTGCAAGGGGGGCTCTACGGATGGCTACTTCTTGGCCAAGCCGCATTCTACCTGTTGGCTTTCTTGGGTAGCGCATTCCAAAATCGAAAGGTGCCCGTGAAGGGATTCTTTGTGGCCTATTATTTCCTGATGATGAACTGGTGCGTGTGGTTGGGTTTCCGCCGATACCTGCGCAAGGAGCAGAGCACACACTGGGAAAAGGCGCTGCGGGCGGCCTAAGCTGCAGGGTTTAGCATTGCTGAGTAGGCCAGGTATTGGGTTCAAGTATCCATTAAAGCAGATTCGAGTTGGCTGGTTGTTCGTTTCTTTTTGCATTGCCAAAAAAGAAACGAATCGCAACGGCGAACCGTCAAAGAAAAACGGCCTTTATGTTGTTTTGTGTGGGATATCCTATTTAAGGCCCGGCGGGCCGACAATAGCAAAGCCCAGTCCGCAGGGCTGGGATACATGTACGTAATGAAAATCCAAGGGCCGGAGGTCCGCAATTAGAATGTAGCAGGAGGCCTCGAAAATCTATTCAAACCTGCAATTGTATTCTATTTCGGTCTTCCAGACCTTGAAATGTTTAATTGTACCCACACCCGGCCCTTTGGACCGGGCTATGAAATTTGGGTCTTTCAGACCAGAATTTCACTTCGTAAAATGAACAATTAACGTTTGGCATTTGCTTACCCTAGATGCATTTTACCCACACAAATTGACATAGAGCCAAAAAACGCTAGGTCCAATAATGCTTCCCCCGCACACCTATGCTCACCCCGCTATTGGACCGGGCCTACGCGCTACTAATTCACAATTCATTTTTCTAAGAAAATTAGAAAAATACAATCCTATGGTTAGCGAATAAATCGCTTTCGCTACAGCACGTTGATACGGGCCATCAAGATGGATTTATGGGCACGGCTGATGGGGATTACCTTGTCAGCCACTACCATATTGGTCTCCTCTATATCCACCACTTTGCTCAGATTAACAATGTAAGAGCGGTGAACCTTGAGCAACTTGGGATGGCTGAGCTTGGCAGCCATGGCTTTTAGTGTGCTGTGCACAATGTGCTTTTTGCCATCCTCCATCACAAACACCACGTAGTCTCCCAGCGTCTCTACGTATTGCAGTTCCTCAACCGGTATGCGCACAATGCTACCCTCCGAACGCACAAAAATATCATCCTCGCTCACCGTTTCCGCCCGGTCAGCCATCATGCCTTTTACCCGCTCTACCGCTTTCAGGAGTCTGGGCAGGGTAATGGGTTTAAGCAAATAGTCCGTCACGTGGTGCTCAAAGGCCTCCAAGGCATACTGCTCCTTGCCCGTGGTGAACACAATCTGGGGCAGATCGCTCACCTGTTTCACGAAATCCATCCCATTGAAATCGGGCATTTCGATGTCCAGAAAAATCACATCTACTGCTTCCTCCTTAAGAAATCCCATCGCATCCAGGGCATTCTCAAAGCACGCCACTACTTCCACATCGCTGAGTTGCTCACACACCTTCTGTAAGTGGGTACGCTGGATTTTATCGTCTTCTACTATGATGGCTCGCATATGTGTAGGGTTCTTTTATTCACTGATTACGTTTTCCATGGAGCCCAAGTGGGTCCGTACTGCCTGTAGGGCCTGGGCATAAAATACTTGGAAATCTTCCCAAAGGACATCGGTTTCGGGTTTGGAAAGGTCAGATTTTTGGAGCTTTTCCATCTTGCGGGTACCCTCCGGCAAACCCACCATATCAAAGTTGGGCTTCATCCGGTGTGCCAAGGCCTTAAACTGCTGAGCGTCTTTGGTCTTCCAGGCATCCACCAGAGCGACCACATCGTTGGGTACTACTTCCAGAAACATCTGCATGATCATCTGACAATGCTCTGCATCGTCTCCGTAAAGTTCCAGAATTCTAGCCTCATTTACCTGAATCTGGGTTCTTTCTGCGGGAGGATTTGTCTGTTTACTGGTGTACTGGGAAATAACCTCCAGCAACTGATTGGGGGCAAAAGGTTTGGAGAGATGTTCATTGCAACCGGCCGCTTTGGCTTTCTCCAAATCATCTACCATGGCCGAGGCAGTCAGCGCAATGATGATGGCCTCTCCATTCTGGTGAGGCGGCAATTTCCGGATTCGGCGGGTAGCCTCGTACCCGTCCATTTCGGGCATCCGGATATCCATCAGAATGACGTCGTACTGATAAGATTGGGCCATTTCTACGGCTTCGGCACCATTGCTGGAGATATGAAAATCGAAGTTCCACTTCTTCAGCAAACCTTCCAGGTACCGTTGGTTCATGGGATTATCTTCCGCCACCAATACTTTCGTGGTAGGCATTGCAGCCGGTTGGTTTGCCGCGGTGTCCGCCGATCTTTTCTCCAATACGGGTAAACTGCTTCTCGTAAACGGGATTTTGGCCGTAAACCGCGTACCCTGGCCAGGTTGGCTCACCACCGAAATCTCGCCACCCAAATGTTGCACCAGTTGCTGGGTGATAGTCAGCCCCAAACCGGTACCGCCGTAGCGCACCTTGGTGTCGTTGCCCGCCTGCTTGAAGCGTTCGAAAATATGGGGCAACTCATCCTCCGGTATCCCGATGCCGGTATCCCACACTTCAAACTGTACCCAGTGAACCAAGCCATCCGTTTTGAGCACCGATGTTGCCAGGCCAATTTCACCTTCGCTGGTAAACTTGGCTGCATTACTGAGCAGGTTGACCAAGATCTGATTTACAAATTTGGCATCGCCAATGAGCTGAGTTTCGAAGTTGGTCCGGTAGTCAAACACCAAGCCGATGCCCTTCTCGTGCGCCTGGTAGGACATCGTGCCGATCACCGACTGGCAAAGGGCCTGTAAATCGAAGGGAGCCGTATGGGTTTCCAGCTCACCCGCTTCAATTTTGGCAATATCAAGCACTCCCGATATCAGACTCAGCAGCAGCTCCGAGGCGTATTTCACCGTATCCAGGTACTCCGTCTGATCTGCATTGAGCGGCGTATCGTACAGCAGGTTTACCATGCCTACCATGGCATTGATGGGGTTACGGATCTCATGGCTCATGTTGGCCAGAAATTGCTTCTCCGCCTGTCGGGCATGCTCTGCTGCTTCCTGAGCGCGCTTCAGGTCTACCTCCAAGGCCTTCCGGTCACTCAGGTCATAGTGGATACCAATGGACCCAATAACTTCCTCATCGCTGTTTTTTATGGGCGCTCCGCTGATGAGTACCCAAAATTGGGTCCCGTCTTTTTTCTTGATCTGAATTTCATACACCGAGTGTTTGCCATCCCTGCGTTCCTCATTGGCCGCCTGCATGATAGCCAGGTTCTTTTCGTCCAGAAATACCTCGTTGGCATCTTTACCTAAGAGTTCCTCCTCTACATAGCCCGTCATATCGCAAAAGGCCGGAAAAGCCCGAACAATGATATCGTCGTTGTCTACCTCCAACAGGCCCAACTGCATGTTTTCCATGATGCCCCGGTACTTCTCCTCTGACAACCCCAAGGCTATCTGTGCCTGCTTCTCAGCGGTGATGTCCCGCGCAACGCCTACAATCTCAAACAGCTCTCCGCCCTTCATGGCCATACGTACCTTTTGCCCAATCCACCGCATGGTACCATCTTGGGCATATACCTTAAATTCCAGATAGTTTTCCTGGGAGAGGGCCAAGGGATTTCGGTAAAAATCAATCACCCGTTGGCGGTCATCGGGAAAAATTATTTTGGTATACGAATGGCCCAGTAGGTCTCTCGGGTGATAGCCTAGTATGCGTGTACATGCAGAATTGACGTAGGAAAACATACCCTGCGGATCAGTCTTGAAGACAAAATCATGCACCTGATCCACCAGCATCTCGTACCGGCCTTGGGTCTCTTCCAGGGCCTGCTCGGTAGTGCCCGCTTTGCCCTTTAGCTGCGCATACTGGTGCCGGAGCTGCTGGTTGGCATGATACAGCTGCAAGGACTTCTCCTCTAGCAGGCGCTCTGCTTCTTTCCGGGCCGCACGTTCCCGCTGCAATTTCTTCTCCAGTAGGGCTACTTTATCCATCCTAATGTGGGGTTAAGGTGAATTTCACTCGGGTACCGTCCTTATTCAGAGGATGCTGCGTGATGGACGCTTGTTGATCAAAATGCTCCAAACAGCCTTCGATAAGTCCGTGGGCAAAGTCTCCCAACTTCCGGCTAGACTGGTAGTACATCACCAGGGAATCACCCTCCCACTCGGTATCAAACTTGGGCAGCTCGGCTTCAGGGTACAACTTCTTCACCTCTACATGAATGTAATTCTCCAACTTCTGGAACAGTTCGAAGCCATCCTTCACATCGGAAATCATGGAGGCGTATGATTTACCCAAAATGCCAAAAAAGTGCTTACCGTAAGCCTTGAGCAAATCGGGTACGGGTACGTTACTTTCAGTAGATAGCTCTAGCACCAGGCTCACTAGCTCCTCATGCGGATAAGATCCTACGGCAGTATATTCTGCATTGTGGGGCAAATTGGCCTTCTCGATGATTTGCTCTAGCACCTCATCGCCAAACTGACTCTCCACCATCTCTATGAACTCTGTAAATACGACCCCTTTCATTGTTTCAATCTTTATAAAATGTATCACTTTTCTCACAAATGAATAGATCATTACGACAATTATGTCTATTCAGCCTATCACCGAAGGTATTCTTTCGACCATCTCCCCCCCTTCGAGAAAATACTATTTGAAATAGTTAGGAAAACGGCAACGAGGTTTCTGTATTACTACCGATTTTAGCGGACTTATTGGCCCTGTCCTCAGTAGGTTAGGCCATGTTATTGACTAAACCGAATCGATTTTGAATCGCATTACCACGAGCATTTTGGCCGTCACGCTATTTGGATACGGCTGCCAAACCATAGTCATCAAAGAGGATTTTTCCTCAAACCTGCCATTCGACTCTTTATTTTCTGGACCTACCGCTGTCCGAACCTTAGAAGAAACCGACTTGGTAGAAATCTCAGGCATGGTGGCCAGTCGGCAATACCCCGGGTACCTATGGGCACACAACGATAGCGGAGACGAGCCCCGGCTGATATGCCTGGATTCGCTCGGCAATTGGGTGGCTACCCATTTGGTAGAGGGCATCGAGCTACGCGACTGGGAGGACATCACCATTGGCTTAGGCTCTGATTCCGCTTGGTATCTTTATGTAGGAGAGATTGGTGATAACGAGGCCGTACATGACCAACTGTACATTTACCAAATAGCCGAGCCCTCCCCCTTCCAATCGGGCTCGGTGACGGTAGCAGGCACCATGTCCTTCGTATACCCCGACGGAGCCCGCGAGGCAGAGACACTCATGTACGATCCTGTAAATGATGAGCTTTGGGTGGTCTCTAAGCGGGAAGAAAGGGTGGGCATCTATCAACTCGGGACCTTTTCCAGCACCCAAGTAACACCACAAAAAGCCACCTTCACCTTGCCTTTTTCCAATGTAGTGGCTGGGGACATTAGCCCTTCTGGTGAAGAAATCCTTATCAAGAAATACGATACGGTCTTCTACTGGACTCGTGAACCGGAACAATCCATTCTGGATGTATTACAGGCAACTCCCAAACGCCTCGTCTATGTACCAGAACCTCAGGGTGAGTCCATCGCCTGGAAAGCCGATGAATTAGGGTATTTTACCTTAAGTGAAAGAAGAAACAATGTGACGCCAGTATTGTATTACTATAGTCGTATAGACGAATAACCATACAATACTGTCCTTAAGCCATCTACAAAATTAATGTACGTAGTTTCCTCATCCCACCTGGAATTTTACGTACTTTGTATAACTATTTGGTTCAGGAAGAAAAAGATTTTACCGAAATCATACATCATTTTATCTCACTTTTTCTTCCATTAATCTAATTATCGATTGGATATCTAAAAAAATTTCAATATTTACATCTGTAATTTATTTGATGTTTTCATATGGTGTTAATCACGGAAAATCCCGGTTTTATGAACCGGGATTTTTTTGTTAAAAATTGACCTGAACTCCCGGTCCAACCACCAAAAACACGGTATTATTCTTAAATAAATACCCCAAACCTGCGTGTAATGGAAACTTAACTTTGGAGTCGGAATTGATAGGGTAGAAAGACACCATTCCCAATACTCCCAGGTCTTTATCTTCGGCATTGTCTGTCAAACTACTGAGTGCATTGAGGGCCAAGAACCCTCCTCCCACTTTCCAAGGGCTCAACTTATTGATCTTGCCTGGCTGGTAGAAACTGGCTTGCACCAAGGCAGCGGTGCTGATGCCCGTGAGGTTACCTATACCCGGCTGATTGAAGCGCTTGGTAAGCAGGCCTGCCGGAAAGGATACTTCCAATTGCAAATTGACCCGCTGACTAGGCATAAGGATCAGCTTTCGGGTTTGCCCGGCGGCCCCATAGGTACCGGGTTTGTGCCGAACCGTTATCTCTACCTGAGTCCAGGGTTTCCAGTCGTAGGTCTTGTTTGCTAGATAATCATTCAACCGAATCACCCCATCGGTGGCCTTGTCCTGACTGTAATAGACATAGCGGGGCGATACCGGCGCTGGGGTGATTTTAATATCCTTGATTTCTCGAATCTCAATCAGGCGTTTGTCCGGTCCGGTTACCCGTAGCTCTATTTCCAGGTATTGGATACCGTGCAATTCTTCTTCGGTATCCAGCATATGAGGCCGAAAGCTGAAGGTAATATCCCGAATCTCACCTTCGAAGGTGGCAGGTTTATCAAACCGAGGGGCAGTGATGGGCAGTGCTCTGGCCCCGTAGTCTATGTTAACATAGTCAAGGTCCGCCGCTTTTTGGTACTCGCGCACCAACAGTTCGTACGAGCTCGGCTTATCATTCATGGACAAAGGGATCCGTGTTTCTTTTACATCCATTGGGATGGTGAGTTGGTAGTACTGGGCTACATCCGACCGGCGGGCGGTATCCAGAGTGGCCACATACCTTCCATCGCCAAATGCAAACTTGGCTTTCTCCAACCCCTCTCCTTCTACCTTCACTTCCAGCGTTTCGCCTGGGTACACAGCCAGGCTAGTTGTCCAGTCTTTCCCCGCCCTTAGCACAGATACCTTGGAGAGGGTAGGCTTGGAGAGGATATTAAAATTGGTAAAGAACCGAGTACGGTCCCCGTTTTTCAGGTACAGGTACCCCTCCTCTTCCCTATGCAGGGCATAGGTACGCAGCACGGCCAATATCTTCTGCTGATTGTCTACGTACGAACGGGTAAAAATCTCGGCCACCAATC
>DMST01000332.1:10354-10522 GCA_003454975.1 Cytophagales bacterium
GGCACCAATCGTCCGCCGGGTCCTTCCTGATCCTCTATCCGGTAGGTACGGCTTAGCTCCAGGCCTGGCACCCTGTCTAGTTGTACCAAGGTGGCCACCTGCCCCATCGGCTCAAAGAATATGTCCTTTCGGTCCAAGTTGAGAAAGGTAAGGGGTGAGGGCTTCACA
>DMST01000332.1:10603-16832 GCA_003454975.1 Cytophagales bacterium
CGGCTACTGAAAGCAGAATGCTCCCCAAATCCTGTGTAGGTAGGCCTTGGGCATCTAGAAAAGGTCTGCGGGTGCGCAGCGGAATGGAAAAGGATTGCTCTCCGGTGCGGTTATCCTTCAAAGCAGCCTTCAATTGATCACCTTCCCGGAAGAGGCGATACTGAAGGTTTCCCTCCCTACGCCAGCGGGTAGAAACCGACAACTCACGTGGATTCTCAACCGGTAATACCACCACTTTTTCTTCGTCGCGAAACAGCTCAGTAGTCAGCTGCTCTTGCACTACCTGGGGCTTATAAAAAGGGTACAGCAGTAAGCTCCGATTTACCCGCGAGCTATCTGATAGTAGCACGGAGAAAATAAGGCGGGGCTGCAGGGTTTTCGCCAGGTCATAAAAGCGAACACGCCCCACGGCTTCACCCTCACCCAAAACGCGAATACTATCGGTAAGCTCATAATCTGGCGAAGGCAACATATCTACCGCCAATACGCGATCCTGGTCAGTCCAGGCCACCGCCAGCGAATATTCTACTTGCGCAGTGCCCGGTTCCAGGTAAAAGTACTCCCGGCCTTGCCATACCAGTCGTTGTTCTGGGTAGCGCTGCACACTGGTATCCGTAGCCAGCGAAAGAGTGATATTTTGCCCAAAAACAGAAGGACACAAGAACAGACAAACAATTCCTAGCAAGGGAGTGATATTTCGCATAAGAAAGCAGGTTTATCCGCGAAGATATCACTTTGTAAAAAGTAGGCTCAGGTTACTCTGCAGAAGGGCGTCGTCGGGGAATAAGCGCGGGTACCTCCTGCTGATACTCCAAATAGGCATCGCCAAACCGAGCCACCAGCTTGCGCTCTTCTAGGGGAATACCAATAGACAAGTATAGGAGCATGCAGGCCACGGTAACCAGATTGGTGAAGGTAGGTGCAAAAAGAAGGTACCCGAGAAATAACAAGATCAGTCCTGCGTACAACGGATGCCGCACGTACCGGTGAACTCCGTCTACCTTCAGAGTAGCCACGTCATCATCTATGTGGCCACGCAACCCGATAAATTCGCTAAAGCGATATTGACGAAAAGCTAAGCGAACCACTAGCAGGCCGTACGTGGCCAGAATGAGCCCTACTAACCGTACCACAGCATTTTCTGGAATAAACCGTACGGCCGGCAAGGTGGCTCCCCACAGAAAAATAGCGCCGGCGCCTGCCGTTGCTAGTAGGGAATATAGGAGCCGATACCACCGATATCCCTTGCCCAGAATTTGCTGAAACCCACGTTTTACACTATTAGCCGCTAGTAGGCTGTGCAGAGCCAGATAACCGCCCCACGTCAAGGCTAGGTATGCATGCGATATCTCCATGGACTTTTGCAAGATTAAATCTGCCTTGGGGCAGGAAAAGGAATACTTTACTTTTGCGCCAAACTAAATCGAACACATGGAACTTTTAAGCATTGGGATCATAAAGGAGGGAAAAATTCCCATCGACCGTCGGGTGCCTATCATCCCTGAGCATGCTGCTCACTTTTTAGGCGAAAATCCTAAGGCCCACTTCGTGGCACAGAACAGCGACATCCGTGCTATCCAGGATTCGGAGTACAAGGAGGCGGGTATTCCCGTGGCTACTTCCGTGGAGGACTGCGACGTGCTCATGGGGGTAAAGGAAGTTCCTATCGATCAACTTATCCCCAACAAAACGTATTTCTTCTTCTCCCATACTATCAAAAAACAGCCCTACAACCGGGACCTGCTGCGTGCTGTTTTGGAGAAAAACATCCGCTTGATCGACTATGAATTGTTGACCAACGAGCACGGACAGCGAATTGTGGCCTTTGGCCGGTATGCAGGCATTGTGGGCGCCTACAACGGCATGCTTACCTACGGCAAGCGCTACCGGTTGTTTGACTTGCGTCCGGCGAACGAGTGTTTCGATCTAGCCGATCTAACTACCGAATACAGTAAGGTAAAATTGCCTCCCATCAAGATTGCAGTCACCGGGGGCGGTCGGGTAGCCAAAGGTTCCATTGAAGTACTCCTGGGCATGGGCATTCGCCAAGTAACCCCTGCTGAGTATCTGGAAAAGGACTACGAAGAGCCCATATTCACACAGCTCAACAGCCGGGATTATCATATACATAGAGAAGGAAAAGACTTCCAGCGAGAAGAGTTCTATCAGTATCCTGAGCAATTTGCAAGTGACTTCAAGAAGTTTGCCAAGACTACTGATCTGTTGATTGCCGGTGCCTTTTGGGATCCGAAGGCTCCCGTACTTTTCACGCCCAAAGAGGCCACCGAGCCAGGATTTAAGATCAAAGTGGTAGCTGACGTAACGTGCGACATTGAGGGCTCCATCCCAAGTACCCTGCGCCCCAGCACCATTGAGGACCCTATTTATGATTACAATCCTGAGTCGCACGAGGAAAAGCCTGCGCTAAGCGACGAAGCCAACCTTACGGTGATGGCGGTTGACAATTTGCCTTGTGAGCTACCCCGCGATGCCAGTAAGGATTTTGGCCAGGAGCTGATCAGCCATGTGCTGCCCAACCTGTTCAACGGCGACCCTGACGGAATGATTCAACGGGCTACCATTGCCGAAGGAGGCCAGTTGACCAAACGCTTCCAGTACTTGCAGGACTATGTAGACGGCAAGGAGTAAGTAAAACGGGGCCTTTGTGCCCCAACCTTTCGACTCTCCTGCTAGTCTTGATTAAAAACACTGCCATGAAAAAGTATAGCTGGATTGCCCCCCTCCTACTGTTTGCTGCTGCTTGTGGCCCGGATTTGGTATTCGAATCTAACTCGGTCAAGAACTATTTGGAGATCGATCCTGCCGAATACGATAGCAAGAGACTCAAGGGTGGCGTTTCCGACGAATACGAACTGGAAAATGCTGAAGTAGAGGGAGATACTATTTTTCTAAATGTCTGGTATGGTGGCGGTTGTGGTGAAGTTTCCTTTACCTTACTTTTAGACGAATTGGTAACCTCAGACACCAGCAGCTTGCCTACCTTGGCTTCGCTTTTAATGCTCGATGACCGGGATGATTGCGAAGCCGGAATAAATGAATCGCTGCCTTTTCCACTATCAGAATTACCCGACGGTCCGTACACTCTGTACGTATACAACCCGTCAGTTTCAGGGCAGGTGGTACTTGTAGACATACCATAGGCTACCCGACAACTATTATTTTTGGCGGGAAGAAAATCCCTGGTGGGACACCTTCGTTTTTGGGATAGAATAAAGTATAGAGCTATTATGCGTACCGGCATGCCCGAAGCGTTAGAAAATTGACCCAACTTTTAGCCCCTCCCACCAGTCTTATTCTAAAATATTCCCATGAAACAATACCGCTGGATTGTACCACTCATTATTCTTGCCGCAGCTTGTGGCCCCTCGCTCGTATCACAGTCTGAGTTCATCACGGCTTTTGTAGCTACCAACCCTTCGGAATATGAGCGCCTTCGATTCGCTGATGAGGCCTCGGACGAATACGAGCTTCTGAATGCCGAAGTAGCAGACGATAGTTTGTATTTGAGTGTATCCTATGATGGAGGATGTACCGAGGTATCGTTCACCCTATGGCTAAATGAAATTATGCAGTCAGATACCAGCAGTTTACCCACATTGGCTTCTGTTTTGGTACTGGAAGACACGGATACCTGTGAGATAGCTATCCGCAACGAAATCCCCTTCGCGCTTAGTGATCTGCCTACTGGCCCGTACACCTTATTTGTACACAGTGGCTCCACACCCGGGCAGGTGCTGGCGGTAGATGTACCATCAGTAAGTAGTGAATAAATATCCGCTAGGAGTTTGCGGTCTCTGGCTGCGGTAGATGATAGGACCTGAAAAGGGAGCTAATTTTCATTCGGATCACTCCAAACACGGCCTCTCGAAATATTTTCATGTCCATTTTGGATTCACCCCGGGTCCGGTCAGTGAACACAATAGGCACCTCCACCACGTTAAAGCCCAGTTTCCAAGCTAAGAATTTCATCTCTATCTGGAAGGCATAGCCTACGAAGTGAATCTTCTGGTGGCGCAGCGCCTCCAGTACCTTTCGGGTATAACATTTGAACCCAGCGGTGGCATCATTTACCGGCAACCCGGTAATAAACCGCACATACTTGCTAGCAAAGTAGGACATTAGTACACGCCCCATAGGCCAGTTTACTACGTTTACACCTTGTACGTACCGGCTACCGACCGCCAAATCACCTCCACCTTCGTTACAGGCACGCCACAGTTTTGGCAAATCATTAGGATTGTGAGAGAAATCACAGTCCATCTCAAAAATATATTCGTAATGCCGTGCTAGGGCCCACTCAAACCCATGTATATATGCGGTACCCAGGCCTAACTTACCTTCCCTTTCTTCCATGAATACTCGGTCGGCGTATTCAGGTCTGGCCTGTGCCTGACGAACCAAATCCGCCGTGCCGTCCGGCGAACCATCATCAATTATCAACAAATCAAAAGCAGGGTCGAGCGCCATCACTGCATCTATCATTAGCAGGATGTTTTCCTTTTCATTATACGTGGGTACAATGACGAGTCGGTCGGTCATATTCTAAAATAATCTTATACACTAGTGGGTTTCCGAGGCACTGCCGGAACTCCTTTCAGAGCCTAACGTCAAAAATCTCCTTTTGGTCCTAACGTCTCTTGGCAAAAGGATGCCAAAACTAGCCAAATCCAGAAATTTTGGAGTGTCTTTATAGGGTTAGGACCTCCAATTCGAACAAAAAGTTTCTTTTCCTCAAAAAATGTCCCCTTGAAGTGAATCTTTCTGCCCTCAGCTATGTGTTTTTGTATATTGTCACTCTACCGCAATAACAACGTTATCACAACTCATGGGACTTAGAAACATTTTTGGCCGAAAAGAGAAAGAACCTGATTATGATCCCACCAATATCAGCTTGCTGGATATGAAGGCAGGTTGGGTGTTGGATTATGACATGAAATCATGGGAAGTAGTAGGCCAGTTTGAATACGATTGGGGGAACAATTTCTTCTCCGACGAATACAAGATCCAATCGAGCAATGTAGTTCTCTACTTGCATCTAGAAGAAGATGACGAGCTGGAAATCAGCCTCGCTCATAAAATCAGGCTGAACCAGGTATCTGAAAACATACCCAATTCATTCAAGAATAGTAACGAAGACCCGCCCCGTTCCCTCACCTTTGAAGGTTCAACCTTTCAGCTAGAGGAAGAGTCGCTGGGCTCTTATCGGGATGTGCGATCCGATAACTGGTCCGACTTCATTAGCTGGAACTACGAGCACCCTGACGGCAAACAATTCCTTACCTTGGAACGCTGGGGAGAGGAAGAATTCGAACTGTCGCACGGCCAGTACGTAGAATCTTATGAGTTCTCAAATATTTTGCCCGCTTCATAACATGCCCAACATACTTACTAAAAGTACCCTTTTTACCCTCCTGCTCATTACACTCTCCGGCTGCTTTGGCGGAGGCGGTGGTGGGAGCAACCGCAGCTCGTGGCAGAAAAATCCCGTCGACAATTATATTCGCGACCTTTCTGCAGAACCTTCCTTCAGCATCATTCTATATGATATGGACGTGCAAGGAAACTTCGTTAAAACCTACCTCCATCAGTACCGGATCGTAACCACAGGAGTCGATAGCCTACCCGTAGTAGAAACTACAGACTGGGAGCAAGTAAGCGAGGAATTTTTCTTCGCCCATGAAAATGACATGGGGATGGAAATTGCCGCTAAAGGCCCTGACGGTGAGGTTTCGAAAGTGGCAAGCCCTGCTGGTTACAGCAACTACGTAGGCAACGAAAATTACGGCCGCTGGCGCACGGATAACTCCGGCAATTCCTTCTGGGAATTTTATGGCAAATACCGCCTCCTGTCGGACGTGTTTTATATGGTAGGTGGTGGGCCCATCTATCGGCGAGGATATTATGACTACCGAGACAACTACTACGGCCGCCGGTCTTACTACGGTGGAGTAACCTCCTCAGGCAACCCCCGCTACGGCACCAACAGTGACTTTAATCGCCAAACGCGTCCTAACTTTTTCGAGCGGCGAGCCTCTAAGAACGGTTTTTCCAGAAGTACGCGTAGTACAAGCAGTTCTCGTAGCACTGCCTCACGGTCATCCGGTTCACGTTCTTCAAGTACTCGTTCTTCCAGTTCAAGTTCATCACGCAGTAGCCGCACTACCCGCAGCAGCAGCCGCTACGGAGGCCGCAGCTCTCGCAGCCGTGG
>DMST01000181.1:0-4064 GCA_003454975.1 Cytophagales bacterium
CCGGTAGCGTGGGTATCGAGGGGTATGGCGGCCATTCCGAGTAAGACCGTATCCGAACGGAGGCCGTCCGTAGCCTAATGGAACAACAGTATCAGGACATATTCAAGCAGACCTATGCGGATGTTGTGCGCGGCAGCCAAAACACCCACGAATTGTTTAGCGAGGCACTGGATGGTGCTACCATCCAGACAGAATTTGAAGAAAGTGAGCTGGGCCTAAGTTTGAAAATGATTGCCCGGACCATTAAAGCCCGCGAGAAGCTAGGTGCTCGGCGTCAAACGTTCTTCATCCGTTTTGGCGGTTGGGATCACCACATAGAGCTACTCAACGCACAAAATGAAATGCTGGGAGAGGTAAGCCGGGGCATGAGTAGTTTCCAGTCGGCACTGGAAGAACTAGGTATACAGGACTGTGTCACCACCTTCACAGTATCCGACTTTGCCCGTACCCTTACCTCCAATGGCAATGGCACCGACCACGCCTGGGGTAGCAATGTTCTAGTGATGGGCAATCAGGTGAAAGGCCAAGAGGTGTATGGACAGTACCCTAGTCTGGCCCTCAATACCCCTCTGATGCTAGAGGGCGGCGTGGTCATACCACAGGTATCTACCGACGAATACTTCGCCGAGCTCGCCATGTGGTATGGAGTATCCCGATCAGACCTCACCTACCTGTTTCCCAACCTGGGAAATTTCTACAACATCATGTCTCCCGAACCACCACTCGGTTTTATGCACCTATAAGCCCGCTACCTCATGAAAAATATACTATCAACTTTGGTATTGTTGGGTCTAGGGTTGGCCACTCCCCAGCTACTATGGGCCCAAAGCGAATGCATAGAACCGGACGCATCCATCTGGCTGCGTCCCTGGATGAGCTGCCAGACAAGCCAGAACCCCGTGGGAGAATATGGCCGTACGCACTGGATCCAATATGACCTGGGCCAAAGCCTGCCGCTATCCACCACCCGCATCTGGAACATAAACGACCCCGATCAATTAGATATCGGTTTCAATACGGTACAGGTAGACTACTCCGAAAACGGTGAAGAGTGGCAACACTGGGGCAGTATGCGTTTTCCCCGTGCTAATGGGGAAGCCATCTATGGCGGCTTTCAGGGACCCGACCTACAGGGTATCGAAGCCCGGTACGTGGTGTTTACAGTCATCGATACACACGGGGACGGTGATTGCGCAGGACTCACCGAGGTGAAGTTCAACCTACGGCCGCAGGACCGCAACTTGGAAGAGGACGATGAAATTGAGATTGAGCCTGAGGAAATGAACGACTGGGTAGAGGTATACCCCAATCCTACCGAAGACGTTTTCCATGTATTTTTGGAGGAGTACGAGGGGCCACTCAACGTAACCATTCTCACCCTCAATGGGCAAATTATCTATTCGGACGAGTTTGAAGTAGAGGACTACGAATGGGAGCAAGAGTTTTCTACCCGCAGCCTGAGACCCGGCATTTACTTCTTGCTGCTGCAAGGAGAGGACTTTCAAGGATCTAAGCGGCTGGTAGTGCGACGCTAAAGCGTATGTCTAAAGGTTGAATCACTTTCTTTTAGCCAAGCAGACTCAAGGCTTGCTTATCGTCCTTGGTGGTGACAAGGATGGGCGAGCTGGGTGTTTGCAAGGCTTTCTTGACCCAGAAAAAACACGGCTTCCTACTTTACCTCAAAACCCAACGCTCTTTCAATAATGATATCCTCCGTTGTCTAATATCACAGTTACTATTAAGCCTTCTGTGAGATTCTCATACTCCTAGCCATCGTTCACCAAAAACGCGATCCCAACAGCCTTAGCCTCAGATTACACTGAAGCTACGGCCCACCCCGGTCCGACAGGTGTACACCTGGTGAAAGGAACCGTAGGAACCGTAAGACGCCAGCAAGCCCACCGGAACTTACCCATATCTATCCGCCCCCTCTCCAGTGGGCATTTTGTTCCTCTTTTTCTGCGCCGCAATCACCCCTCAAATACACCAATTGCCTTATTACGACGTTGAGAATAGACAGGAATTAACAGGGTAATGAACAAACGGAGTGTACTTTTCGCGCTGGCCATGGTCTGCGCTACGGGGGCCTATGCCCAAAAGCAGAAAATCCACCGACTGGAGAAGTTATACGAACAAGGTCGCTATGAGCGGATACTTACCCGTGGTGCCGACTTCCTAAAAGTCTACCCTCACGAACCTCAGTTGCACGCCTGGATGGCCCGAGCCAACGGTGCCCTGGCCGAACGGGCTACTTCCCGAGCCCGCGAGCGCAATTTCCAGGCCTCCTTAGTCAACTGGAAGCGGGCTTACCGCTACGGCGGTGAGGAGACCGTCAACGAGAATCTACAATTCACCTTGTGGATGCAATACAACCTACGTGAGGAGGCCCTGATGGCGTTTTACGCCGAGAAGAAGCAAAACGCCCGCTACTATACCCAATACCTGGCCGAGCACTTCAGCGACACCCTGTACATAGCTGCCCCCCTGCTGGGCTGGCAGCCCACCCACCCGCTTACCTTCATTGCCGAGGCTGCCCTGCAACCTGTGGACCCGGTGAACCGACCCGACTGGGCCAACGATATGCAAAATCCGGTGACTTTACCCAAGTACATCGTATCGCGTGATTCCATCTTGGCCGTAGCCCAGCGGCAGGTAGGTACCCGTTACACCTGGGCAGGCGAAACGCCCGCCACGGGATTTGACTGCTCCGGCTTTGTGCTTTATGCCTTCCGCAGTCAAGGCTATGATTTCCTGCACGGAACCCAGTTTATGAAGGAGCTGGGCTGGGAGAAAAATCACTTGGAGGCGGAACCCGGCGACCTCATTTTCTTTGGCCAACCGGATACGCACATGCAGTCCCGGGTGAGTCATATGGGCATTTTGCTCAGCACTGCCGAGGGAGAGCGGCAGGTGATCCACTGCACTAGCCGGGGCGTGGTCATTGACTCCCTTAACGAGGACGACTACTGGACCGACCGAATTCTCTTCTTCCGCGATGTGATTGACCTCAACCGCAATGAGGTACAAGACGTGCTGAGTCGGTCGGTGGAGTAATAACTTTATCCTTTACCCATCCCGATGAAAGGTGGTAAGCTCGCTCATCAGCAAACCTCAGAAAGCATGCCTGTGGTTAATCTATAGCAGGAACTACTAAATTTCTTTCCTCTTTTATCTAATCCCGTAGCGATCTAACTCTTCCGGTCCACAATTCCCTTGATAGCATTGAGCTTCAAGAGAGCCTCGACCGGAGGGATGGCATTGATGTCAATCTTGGAAAGGAGGTCTTGTACTTCCATCCAGCGGGGGTCTTCTTCGAAGAGGCTGAGCTGGAAGTTCTTCTTGGGCATGTCTTCCAGTGCCTGGGCGGTTTTGTCTTCGGTGCCTCGCTGGGCTTCCAAATGGCCCATGATCTCGCTGGCGCGAATCACCACCGGGTTGGGCATACCCGCCATCTGTGCCACGTGGATACCAAAGCTGTGCTCGCTGCCGCCTGCCTTCAGCTTACGCAGAAAGATTACTTGGTTGTCTACCTCCCGTACGGACACGTTGAAATTCTTCACCCGCGAGAAATCTTCCGAGAGCTGATTCAGCTCATGGTAGTGGGTCGCGAAAAGGGTTTTAGCCTTGTGCTTGGGATGGTTGTGTAGATATTCCACAATGGACCAAGCAATGCTGATGCCGTCGTAGGTGGAGGTACCCCGCCCAATTTCGTCCATCAGGACGAGGCTGCGGTCGCTCAGGTTGTTGAGGATCGAGGAGGTCTCGATCATCTCAACCATAAAAGTGGACTCACCGCGGCTCAGGTTGTCGGAAGCACCCACACGGGTGAAAACCTTGTCTACTACGCCCAGCTCGGCGGCTTTGGCGGGTACGAAGCTGCCCATTTGGGCCATAAGTACAATGAGGGCGGTCTGCCGAAGTAGGGCCGACTTACCGGCCATGTTGGGCCCCGTGATAATCATGATCTGCTGAGTCTCATCGTCCAGGAAGACATCGTTGGGAACGTAGTGCTCTCCCGGAGGCAGCTGCTGCTCAATGACCGGATGACGGCCCTCCTTGATATC
>DMST01000181.1:4131-5601 GCA_003454975.1 Cytophagales bacterium
ACGGCCCTCAGAAAGGGTAGGGGCCACGTAGTCGTTGGCCTCAGCAGTGATGGCAAAAGAGGTGAGGCAATCGATACGTGCCAATACGCGGGCATTCTGCTGAATATAGGTGACGTAATCGGCAGCCTCTTGCACAATCTCCATGAAAATCCGGTACTCGATGACGGACAGCTGTTCTTCGGCTTTGAGGATTTTCTCCTCGTAGTTTTTGAGCTCTTCGGTAATGTACCGCTCCGCGTTCACCAAGGTCTGTTTCCGAATCCACTCCTGGGGTACCTTGTCCTTGTGCGCGTTGGTTACCTCCAAATAGTAGCCGAACACTTTATTGTAAGCAATCTTGAGAGAAGAGATGCCTGTGCGCTCAATTTCGCGTTGTTGTATCTGCAACAAGTAGTCCTTGCCCGAGTAGGCAATGCTCCGGTACTCGTCCAGCTCCGGGTCGATGCCGTCAGCAATCAGGTTGCCCTGGTTGGTGACCAAGGGTGGATCCTCTTTCAGGTGGCTGTCCAGCTTTTCGCGCAAGTAGTCACAGGGGTTGAGCTGGTCGGCCAGCTTGGCCAGCTGTGTCACGCCGCTTCCAGAGAGGGTTTCTTTGACGGGTAGCGTATGGTTGAGCGCTCGCTTGAGCTGCTGCATCTCGCGAGGGTTGATCCGGCCCACGGCCACCTTGCTGATAAGTCGCTCCAGATCGCCAATGTGGCGGAGTGTGTCGGTGATCTTCGCAATCTTTTCGGGCTCGGCCACGAGTGCCTTCACTACGGCCAGCCGCTCCTCAATGGCCGCCTTGTCTTTAAGCGGCAGCACCATCCACTTCTTCAGCATGCGCGCGCCCATGGGCGTGTGGGTTTGGTCCACCATGGCGATGAGGGGCACACCGCCCTCTTGCTGCGGAGCCAGCAGCTCCAGGTTGCGGATGGTGAACTTATCCAGCCACACGTAGCGGTCCTCCTCGATGCGCGAGAGGGCGTTGATGTGGCTGATCTCCTTGTGCTCGGTTTGCTCACAATAGTACAGAATGGCCCCCGCCGCAATGATGCCCTCCGGCATGTCTTCCACGCCAAAGCCCTTCAGCGTAGCCGTCTCGAAGTGGTCCGTCAGCCGCTCGTAGGCGAAATCCTTTTGGTATACCCAGTCCTCCAAGGCGAAGGAGTTGAAGTCATCCGCAAAGTCTTCTGCGTACGTATTCTTGACTCCCTTGGAATAGATGACCTCACTAGGCTTAAAGCCCTGCAGTAGTTTGTCTATATAAGGCTTGGGCCCTTGGCTGAGCATAAACTCACCCGTGCTCACATCCAGAAAGGCGACGCCGATGTGGGTTTTGGTGATGTGTATGCTGGCTAAGTAATTATTCTTGGTCTGGTCCAGCACGTTGTCGTTGAACGACAGACCGGGCGTCACCAGCTCCGTCACACCCCGCTTCACAATGCCCTTGGTAGCCTTGGGGTCCTCCAGCTGGTCGCAGATCGCCAG
>DMST01000181.1:5660-9508 GCA_003454975.1 Cytophagales bacterium
CGCCCGCACCAACCGGGGCAGGTAGTTGTCGAGCGCATGGTGCGGAAAGCCTGCCAACTCGATGTGAGAAGCGGCACCGTTGGCTCGCTTGGTGAGTACAATGTCCAGCGTTTTAGCGGCCCTTACGGCATCCTCGCCAAAGGTTTCGTAGAAATCACCCACACGAAACAGCAGCAAAGCACCGGGATACCGGCCCTTGATCTGATTGTATTGCTTCATCAACGGGGTTTCCTTGGCAGCTTTGGCTTTGGCCATGATCGTGGTATGTGGATTTTATGCGGACAGACTAAGCTGCAAAAGTAAACAACGTGGGGCAAGGATGTAGCCACAACCAGAATATTCGTTTTATGAATTATGAAGTCATCGACCATGGTCGAATGCTTTTTCTGATTGGTCGCTTAATTAAGTACTCTGTCCTTTCCCGTAGCCACTCCCTGAATAGGCGGAAGCTTTGATTGAGGTTGTGCGTGAAATCCTACACCACGAACCCCATTGCCAACCCCTGAAACCAAAGCCTACAACAGGTGGATATAATACTTGTATCTTATCATCAGGAAACGAGATGTTTCGCTATTTTACAGTTGTGTTGCCTGCGGTGCAGGCTTACCGATCCCTATGAATGCCCTTTGTAATGGCCCTGGTTATGCCTTATCGACAAACCGCTCTCAGCTTTTGGCTTTGGCTACTCACCGCTAGTTTAACCTTCGCGCAAAACCCAACCATCGATAGTCTCAAAAGAGTGCTTGCCACCGAGTTGGCCGATGATTCCCGTTTATTCACGTTGCAATACATCAGTGCAGAATACTGGAAGATGGACATTGATACGGCCATCCTTTATTCGGAAGAGGTACTCCAACTAGCCCAAGAAATGGATTATGAAAGGGGTATCGGGAACGCATACATATTATTGGGAGCTTCCTACACCTACTTGGGTAGTTATCCTTTGGCTTTGGATTACCTGTACCAGGCATTGGCTATTTACGAAAAGCAAGAGGATCGAGAGGGAATTGCCATTGCCTTGGAAAATATAGGAATCCTGTTTGTAGAACAGGGTCAATACCAGAAAGCATTGGTACACTTTGACAGCTGCCTGGTCATAAAAAAGGAGAACCATGATACGTACGGTCAAGGGGATATTTACAGCTCTATGGGTAGTCTGTATCTTAGAATGGGTGAATTGTCCAATGCCGTCAGTGCACTATCAAAGGGGCTGAACATTTGGAAAGACCTGAGGATTTATCATCGGTGGGGTGAAACTGAAAACTTGATTGCCAATACCTACCTGAACCAAGGCAGGGTGGAGGAGGCTAAAACTTTGTTTACCCATGCCAAGCAACTGAGTGATTCCATTGGCAACAAGGGGGACTTGGCCATTTCCTATCAAGGGCTCGCTGAATGCGCCTTAGCCGAAGGTGACTTTGCACTGGCAAAGGCCCATGGACTTACGAGCTACCAACTACAAACGGAGGTAGGAGGCTTTTCTGAATTGGTGGCAAACTATGAGCTCCTTATTGCTATTGAAAAGGCACTGGAAAATAAATCGAAGGCTTTCGATTATGCAGAGCTACTCATGAAAGCCAAGGACTCCGTATTCAATGAAGAAAAGGTAAAAGCCATCGCTGAGTTGGAAGCATTGCAGCGGTTTGACCAGTTGGAAAAAGAGCGGGCCCTGGTAAAACAGCGCGATAAAAGTCGCCTTTTATTATACCGGACCATTACCACCACCGTGGTAGTAGGTCTGGTGGTTTTGTGTATTGTGGGTTTCAGAGGATACCGGATCAAAAGCAGGGCCAACATTCGGATTTCGCAACAGAGAGACGAAATACAAAGTCAGAACAAACAGCTACAGTCGCTAAACTCCATCAAGGACAAGGTATTTTCTATCATTGCACACGACTTACGTAGCCCGATTAACTCACTGGAGGCACTGCTGAGCTTGGTAAATGCCACCCAAGGGAGCGTTTCGAAAGAGGAGCTGTCGGGCATATTTGGCCGCATATCTAAAAATGTGCACGGGGTTTCTACCTTGCTAAACAATTTGCTGTACTGGGGTCGATCCCAAATGGAAGGGGAAGCCACCTTACGGCCCGAATTGCTTTCTCTAAATACCTACCTTATCGAGGCTATTCAAGTACTAGAGGAGGTGATGAAGGGTAAGCAGATCGAAATACAAGTGGAGCTAGATGAAGCCGCCCACTCCGTGTGGGCAGATCCAGAAGTACTCCGCCTGGTGATCAGAAATTTACTCAACAACGCCATCAAGTTCTCACATTCAGCAAGTAGCGTGGAAATCCGGTCTGAGGCTGAGGGGTCACAAACCAAACTTTGGGTGGTCGATCATGGCATAGGGATGGACGAGGCCACCAAAAATTCCCTGTTTAGGGGATACGTAGATAGCCAGCGGGGTACGGGATCTGAAAAAGGTACCGGTTTGGGGCTGATGCTCTCTTACGAATTTACCGTAAAAAGCGGTGGAGGTATGGGGGTAAATAGCGAATTGGGTAGAGGTAGCCAGTTTTGGTTTACCCTACCCACCAGCGAGCCCAAGGCCTGATCTATCGATTCTACACCCCACCACTCCCCGCGCCATCCTCACACTCCACCCTGAATTTCTTATCTTTGGTAAAACCGATTGCAAACCTCTTTTTCTAGACCTATGGCCATAGCTCGCCCTTTTAGTTTCCAAGGATGGATTGAAGAAAACCGCCACCTGCTCAAGCCGCCAGTAGGCAATCAGCAGGTGTACAAGGCAGCTGAAAATTTCATCGTGATGGTGGTGGGCGGCCCCAATGGCCGGAAGGACTACCACGTGAACGATACGGAGGAGTTTTTCCACATGATTGAAGGCGACATGACGCTGAAGATCATCGAGGACGGTGAGTTTGTGGACATACCCATCAAACAGGGCGAAATTTTTCTGTTGCCTCCCAAAGTACCCCACTCGCCCCAGCGCCCGGCAGATACTGTAGGTTTGGTTATGGAAGTAGTACGACAGGACAAAAACTTAAAGGACGGTTTTCAGTGGTACTGCGAAAACTGTGGCAACAAGTTACATGAGGAGTTTGAGCACATCGACAACATTGTGGAGCAGCTCCCCCCCATCATGGACCGTTTCTGGCAGAATATGGATGCCCGAACCTGCAAAAACTGCGGCACCGTGATGGAGAAACCGGTAAAGAAATAGTAGTGAGTAGGTAGAAAGATTATTCACGGATAGTGAAGTCCGTTTTCTTGAGCAACGTCAATCATTCATTCCATCGTCCTCACGAGCAGTAGCGAAGGGGAGTCAATCGTCAATAAAAATGCAGCCATACAAGATAGATGCTCATACCCATATCCTGCCCGAAAGGTGGCCCGATCTACGGGACCGTTACGGCTACGGAGGTTTTATCCGTTTGGAGCACCACCGCCCAGACTATGCCCGCATGATGCAGGACGACCGATTCTTTCGGGAGATTTACAAGAACTGTTGGCACCCGGAGACGCGGATGGAGGAGATGGATAAGCAAGGTGTACAGCTGCAGGTGTTGAGCACGGTACCGGTGATGTTTAGCTACTGGGCCAAAGGTGAGGATGCTCACGATCTGAGCCAGCTGCTGAATGACGACATTGCCCAAACGGTACATAAACACCCAGACCGATTTTTGGCCCTGGGCACCTTGCCCATGCAGAGCCCGCACCTGGCAGTAAAAGAGCTGGAACGTTGCGTCAATGACTTGGGCCTGAGTGGCGTGCAGATTGGTAGTCACGTAGAAAAATGGAATCTGGACGCACCCGAGCTGTTTGAGGTGTTTGCTGCCGCCGAAACCTTAGGCGCTGCAGTATTCGTCCACCCTTGGGACATGATG
>DMST01000181.1:9546-14211 GCA_003454975.1 Cytophagales bacterium
TGGCAGCGGCCGATATGCAAAAGTATTGGCTACCCTGGCTGGTAGGTATGCCCGCCGAAATGAGCCGCGCTATCTGCTCACTGATATTCGGAGGGGTGTTAGAACGCTTGCCCGAACTCCGCATTGCCTTTGCCCATGGCGGTGGTTCCTTTCCAGCCACGCTCGGCCGTATCGAGCACGGGTTCAACGTTCGCCCCGATCTCTGCGCTATTGACAACGACGTGAATCCGCGTGAGTACGTGAAGCGCATTTACTTCGACAGCGGGGTGCACGATGCCAGCGTGATGCGCTGGTTGGCCGACTACGTTGGTACAGACCGCATCTTTATGGGTTCTGATTATCCTTTCCCCCTCGGAGAGCACGAGCCCGGCCAGCTCATCGAGAGCCTGGACTTTACGGACAATGATAAAGAAGCGATGTTGGTAGGTAATGCTCTGGATTGGCTTGGGGTGAGCAAGGAGGTGTTGGTGTGAACACCGAAGCGGTAACCGCCTACCGGAGCCCCATGGGCTGGATCCGACTGGAAGCCTCCGAGCTGGGCCTCCGCCAGGTGGAGTTTGTGGACGCCGTACCCGCAGATGCCGATCCAGCCACTTCTCACCCCATTCTTCGGCAAGGCCTCGCAGCCCTACGAGCCTACTTTGATAAACAGCCAGTACCGAAGGTACCCCTGGATGTAGAGGGAACTACGTTTCAAAAATCCGTTTGGGAAACTTTGTTGGAAATCCCCTTTGGCAAATCCTGGAGTTATAAGGACTTAGCCGTGGCCCTTGGCGATGCCAAGAAGGTCCGCGCCGTCGGTCTAGCGAACGGTAAAAATCCCATAGCCATTCTGGTGCCTTGCCACCGTGTCATTGGCACCGACGGTAGCCTTACGGGCTACGCTGGTGGCTTGGACAAGAAGCAAGCCTTGCTGAAACACGAAGGTATCCGCACCCTGGAATCCTTGGCAGCCACCCAAATGAATCTTTTCTAATTGACGATCAGATAGGGGAATTAATGAGGAAATAGGGAAATGTAGTGCTCAAGCATAATGTACTTCTGTTGGCCCAATAATCTTCCTTGTTTCGGGGCTCGCACCCCTGGTCTACCTTTTACCAGTTGAGTAGGCTTTGTGTACCGTACTCCGATGGCTATCTTCATTAAGAAAATAAATTTTGGGTCTATGTCCCGGCTCCCATTCGTTCCCTTTTTTCTCCTTTGCTTTTCAGGCTGTATTACCGTGATGGTAGAACAGCCTTTGGCACCAGCAGATTCTGAAGCGCTGGCCGATCTTCCCACCTCATGGGCGGGTAATTACCGTACGCTAGATGCGGAGCTGACCGTAAACGAGATCGGGACGGAGTACGTATCCTTGGAGAGGACATCTCCGAAAACGTACTTGCTTTCACGATTTTTGTACGTAGAGGATGGCCAGCTGGATACCCTGGGCTTTCATCGGGAGGAGATGACGTTGGTATTGCAAAAAGATTCCCTTATCCAACGGCTGAAGGAATTGCGAGACCTGGAGCCGGGTAGTCTTACCATCGAACAGGAAGATGAACTGGGATATTTGGACGGGCAAGAGGCGTTAGGCAGGTTAGAGCTGCAGTTTGCCTTAACTCCCCTAGGGGAAGGCTATCAATACCTAAAACAAAAGGTATTTCAACTGAACTTCGAGGCCCAAACCATCCGCTTCTATGCCGAGGACACCACGGCCCCTCCTGGAAATTTCCAGCTACACCGTTGGGATGCCAAACGGTGGGTGTTCAATCTGGAAAATCCTGAGAATGAACAGGGTATTGTATGGATACCCTATGTACTCACTTATAGCGGCGGCCAGCTGGTTATGACACAGGTAAACGATGAGGAGCTAGCGCTCTGGGCGGAGGACAAGCCTGAGGTTACCCTGACTACCACCGACACGGAGGTACTGGTAGACGCACCCCTCACACTCTGGAAAGAACTCATGGATACCCCTCTACTCTGGGAGCCTTTTTTCGAATGGGAAAAAGATAGCCGCTGGAATCACTTACTAGCCAGTGAAGATGAGAACCCAGCCACCGATTCTACGGGTATGTCCCTCAATTTGCTGATCATCTTATTCGTGGTGCTTATAGGCGCTATGGTGCTGATACGGGTGCTGGGTAAGAGGAGGTAGTTTATGCGATAGATCTCCGGGAGCAGATAGTTCAATTTGTTAAGAAATTAAAATGCCCCTTCAGGACTCTGACGGGGCTTTCATTTCTGAGATTGAGATATCAGTCCAGATTAAAGTACATTTCTACATCATTGTCCAAGGTGTTTTCTCCGCCTTTAATAGCGGCTAACTGCTTGATTGGGAGGGGCTGAATTTCAAATTTCATTTCTGTTTTCATTTTACGTTTAACTTAGAATTAAGGGCAGGCTGATCGCCTTTCCCTATGATAAACGACCTCTGGTGTTGTTCGTTTTTCTCTTCCGTCCCTACAGGAAAGCCCTTATCCCTGGCAAGTCTACTTAGTCCCTACCGCCAAAAATGTAGGACGAAACTGCCAAAACAGCAGGCCGTTTTTACCCTCAAGGAGTACCTATCTTGGGGTAATGATGGAGTGGATGGTATTTCTAAAGCATATCCATTTTGGCGGAATCTGAGCAAAATCGGCAGCTCAGCCGGTACAAGAAGCTTCTTGGGTATATCGATGAGCATTGGGATCAAGAAATCAATATCCAGAAGGTGGACGTGTCATTATTCCTACTGAAACATTAATCGGATCTTTGAAGCCATCCACCAAGAGACGATCGGAAAACACATCAAGCGTCTACGGCTGGAAAAAGCAGCACAATACCTAAAGTACTCCAACGTGGGTATTTCCCAGGTTGCCTACGTAATAGGGTTTGAAGACCGGTCTGCCTTCAATCGGGCATTCAAAAACAAATACGGTATCTCCGCAAAGGACTATAGAACTACCTCCGAGGAGCTACGAAAGGAACATCTTTTCCGTTTTGACCCGGGGGGGAACGCAGAGCGAGAAAGACTCACCTTTGAAATTGAATATCTGCCCAATTCGAGTTTTTATTCCTGGAGTATATTGGTGATTGCCAAGATCTAAAAACCATAGACAAACACTGGTCTTCCTTTTTAGCTTTTGCAGATTCTAAAGGAATTCTCTCTGATGATTCTTACCTCATGAGCGAGATCATCGATGAGGAAGAAATAAGCGATCAGCTGCATTCCCGCTACCACCACGCTTAGATTCTGGAAGAATCCCTGAATTTTGAACCTCCAGGCCTGTACAGGATCGGATACCACCCACGGAGGAAATACGTCAAGTTCACGTATCAGGGCCCACCCGCCGGAATGGTGAAATTCTACCAAAATATTTTCGCTCTCTGGATGCTCGATGTAGAACGCGAACTGGTGGATGCTTCTATCCTAACTTTTCCGGTCAGTCAATGGAAGACCCTTTCGTCGCGGAGATATACATCGCTATCGCTTAGGTTGTCCAAAAGGACCACAAAATCCTGCAGGGCTACTTCTAGTTTTGATCTGTCATCATGCACTTGATGCCAGGTCAAACTCAAAAGTTTAATCATTATGGATGAAGTAGTATTAGCCATGGAGGAAAACATCAACCTCATCATTTTCGGGATTTTTGTTTTCTCCGTCGGATTAGCCCTGGTAGAGTTCATCTACGAGCTTCGCAAAAAGAAAATTAACAAATGGCGCCTGGGTGAAATGTGGGCAAGCTTTTCTGTTTTTCTGGTGGCGCAGCTGCTGGAGAAAACTACCACCGTCGTTTTTCTAGGTGGTTTCCTTCTGGTGGGTAACCTTATCCCCTGGGAAATCCCGGTAAACTTCTGGACCACCCTATTGTGTTTCGTTTTGTTAGATTTCCTGTACTATTGGGAGCACGTGGTAGAGCATAAAGTAAGAATCCTTTGGACCTACCATAGCATCCATCACAGTTCGCCCATTTACAATTACACTACTGCTATGCGGGTCTCCTTTATCGATAATCTGGTGACCTGGGTATTTTATCTCCCCTTGATTGCCGTGGGGTTCAACCCCTACATTGTGCTGCTATGTCTTTTGCTAGCGCTTACTTACCAGTTTTGGTTACACACCGAAATCATTGGCAAACTCGGCTGGTTCGAAAAGATTTTCATGACCCCTTCTCAGCACCGGGTCCACCATGGTTCTGACGAGCTATATTTGGATAAGAATTTCGGGGCAGTTTTCTCCATTTGGGATCGGATGTTTGGGACCTTTCAGGAGGAAAAGCATCGGCCCCATTATGGCCTTACCAAACCTATTAATACCATTAATCCGGTCAAGGTGCACTTGGCAGAGTTCGTTGGTATCTTCAAGGATCTCCGTACGGCAAAAAGCTGGAAGGAAGCCTGGAATTATTTGGTTAATCGGCCTGGATGGTCTCCCAAACCAAAAACGTAAGATGATTTCCCCCGCAAGGCGGGGGAAAACCGTTCTTCCTTTATACTATTTGAATAGGGGGAAATTTAGATTCCACCACCACCGTTCCGTTTCTTGCGTCCGCCAAAGAGGTCGCGCACCTTATTTTTAGCCTCTTCGGCAGCTTGTTGGGCTTGCTCTTGGAGAGCCTCCTGTACATTTTCACTTTCCAGCGCTTTTTTCAAGGAGTCAGTGCCCGCCTGCACTACCTGCTGGGTAGTTTCTTCTACGGC
>DMST01000179.1:0-6725 GCA_003454975.1 Cytophagales bacterium
TGGCCGCCCTCAAGGTCAACCTGCGCGGGGCAGCGCTGCCGGACGCTGAGCAGAAAGGTAGCCTGCTCACGCTAGTAGACCAAGTAAGCAACGATGTGCGCAACCTGAGCCACAGCCTGCACGCGGGCATGGAAAATACCTTTCAACTGGTGCCCGCCCTGGAGCAGCTGCGCGATACGCTCAACCAGAGCGGAAACCTCACGGTGGAGTTGGTGGTCTCGCTGATCCGACAGGATACCCTAAGCGTGAAGCAGCGCATGGCGCTTTACCGGATGGTGCAGGAGCTGGTGAGCAACGTGCTGAAGCACGCCGAGGCCACCGAGCTGAGCATTCAGCTTACGGAGTTTGACGACGAGAACCTGCTCAACATCCTGGTGCAGGACAACGGCAAGGGCTTCGATCCCACGGCGGCCCTTACCCGAAACGATGGCCTGGGCATGGTCGGCCTCCGCGACCGCGTAAAGGACCTGGGCGGCGAGCTCGACATCGACAGTAGCCCCGCCCATGGCACGACGGTGATTGTTGACATTCCTTTTTAGGGAATAGGTAACAGGTTATAGGGAATAGGTAAAATAGGATGCAGGGAATAGGTAACAAATGGCTGCGGGGCTATTTTGTGATTGATAAGCGGTTGGATTTTGGATGATGTAGGGTAATTTGAAAGGATGGAGAAACCTCTGGAGACAAAGAGTCTCGACTTTGCGGTACGAGTAGTGAAACTATGCCAATTTCTAGGGCGGGAAAAGAAGGAGTATACGCTTGCGAAGCAACTACTAAGATCGGGCACCGCCATTGGTGCTTTATACCGTGAGGCCCAATACGCAGAGTCAAAGAAAGATTTTGTTCATAAACTGCACATTGGCCTCAAAGAGGCTAATGAGACGCTCTATTGGTTGGAGCTATTACATAGAGCGGAATATCTGAATGAAGCACAATACAAAAGCATGCATGCCGATGCGCAAGAGTTGGTAAAGCTTCTCATCTCTGCCATTAAAACCGCCAAGAAAAACATGAATTCCTGATTGGTGTAAATTGACTCATCAATTCAACTGTTCACTATTACCTGTTACCTGTTCATTCTCTATGTTAAAGTGTTTGATTATTGATGATCATCAATTGCTGATACAGGGCATGAAGGCGCTGTTTGCGCCCGAAGACGGGATTGAAATTGCTGAGGCCACCCACAACGGCCATGAGGCCCCGGAGCTGCTGGCCTCCGGCCAATTCGATATCTTGCTACTGGACATCAGCATGCCTATACTGGAAGGCCCGGCGGTGCTGCGTTTGCTGAAGGAAAAGGAGATCAGCACGCCCGTGCTCATGCTCACCATGCACCAGGACATCAAGCACATCCGCCGTACGCTGGAGCTGGGCGCGATGGGCTACATCCTGAAGGATGCCCACAAGGAAGAGCTACAGGAGGCCATTGAGAAGGTGGCCGCAGGCAAGAACTACTTCCACCCCAAGATCCAAGACGAGGTGTTCGCCTACTTTGCGGGCAAGCAGCAGAACGCCGGTACGGAGGTGCAGCTGAGTAAGCGTGAGCTGGAGATCATCGCTGCCCTGGCAGAGGGCACCAACAGTGAGCAGATAGCCGAAAAACTGTTCATCAGCAAGAATACGGTGCGCACTCACCGTCGTAACATCATGCAAAAAGTGGGCGTGAAGACCTCTGCGGAGCTGATCCATATAGCCATGGAACGCGGCTGGATATGAGGGCAGCAAATCTGCTAGGCCGCTTCGCTGTTAGATACTAGACGCTAGATCGCTACGCTGCTAGACATAGCTATAGTAAGGTCTATAGATGTGCGTGTGAATAGGGTGGGGTAGAGGTCCTGAATATTCCTTTTGCTTTGAGGGCTTAAGACCCTCCACCTTCCTTGTCACATTTGCACCGCCATTTGCCATCGCTGGTTTCCCGGTTCCGGCAGTTATGGCCTGGAGGATAATGAGGCTCGTCGGCGGTGCCAGCCCTCAGGTCGGCAATGGTATCTCGGTCCAGAGGAGTGAAAGAGAAGGTTTTACGTTTAGTCATCGTGTTGCTCCTTGATGAAATAAATGGTCTACCAAATTAGCCAATCACTTTTCCACATCCTGAGGGTAAGGATTGCATTGTGACGAATGCTAGCCCTTTTGGGCTGAGTGAATTATTAGCAGTTCCTTGGAGCGTGAAACCTCTACTGACGACAATGATTAGAAGCTGCCTCCTCGATTGCAGGCGGGGGGATACAAGTTGATTGATGTACGTTATTGGCGACTGTGCGGTTCATGTTTTTGGGGGGAAGGGAGGTGGTAACCTAGGCCTGCGGATAGCGATGTAGTTGGCATATACATACACTTTCTGGCAGATTCGGTCCAGGAATGTTCTCCATCAGAGGAATAATAGTAAGCCTAAAAACACCACACCAGCACCTGCTAGCCCTCCACGGTCAGGTTGAGCACCTCGCTGGTGGCAGGAGAAACCGCTAGTGAGTCCCAGGGCAGTCTCAAATCATCTGACCTAAATATGCCCTTTCTGGGGACGGTGGCGTACAACACGTTTTGGTCGGTTGGTTTTAGAATTTCGACGCCTATTATCGTGGAATTCCCGCCATTTAGGGTAGCCCAGTTTTGCACTGAGTCGGCCGAATGGCAGACAATGCCCTTTACTCCCAAGGCCAAACGTCCATCGGGGCCAATGCTGTTCCACTGTGCCCAATAGCTGCGAGTGGAAACAAAACTGAAAAGCAATAGCAATAGCAACAGCAGAAAGGCTAAGGATGGCTTGCTCATGTTAGTTGTGTGGTGTTTTGACGGGGAACGCCGTCCCGGCGAGATGAAGCGTAGCGGTGCAAAAATTCCGGGGTGAATAGAGCCCATTTTGGTTGCATATAGGCCGAATTCCTACTCTTTAGCCATCTTTTAATAATGCAATACATCTTTTATGAGTCCACTAGTGGGATGAATTAGGTGGAAAGGGTTTCACTGGATCCAGAGATACGCTTTACGGCATTTCAGCCGATATACTTGTGACGAAATCGTATTCCAGGGCAAACCTGGAACTTATTTTCCAAACACGGTTAAATCGTTTTTTTATGAAAAAAGTAATAATTGTTGCATTAACATCCGCAGCTTTGGCTTTCAGCCTTATGAGTTTTTCACCAGGTAAATCGGTAAACGAAACTTCTCTTGGTGCATCTAGTTTGTTTCTCAATCCACCTAGCCCAATAGGACAAGTTCGGATTGGTACGGACGGTGAGTCTTATTTGAATTTTGGTCTTTCTCGCCTGCATCAAGCAGATGGATATGAATGGACGGTAACCAACGCAAACATCATCTCTGGAAATGGCACCCGCAGTATCAGTGTGGTTCCAGCCTGCCTCAGCACCGTGACGGCTAGCGTAAGGGCCTATAACCTAAATCCAGACGGAACCCGTTGTTATACGGTACCGGTCACCACTTCCTACTATTGGACGGGAGATTGTCTCTTTAACGGTATTAACTGATACGCTACCATTTACCTCCTCGCAAAATGGGTGGAGGAATTCCTTTGTATTGATGGCAATCTCAAGAACCCTCAACGAATACGTTTTCCGATTCTTAGAAGGATTGCAAGTGTAGGTAAATCGAGGGGCATAATTTGAAGCTGGAGTGGTAGGATTAGGAGCTGGATATGAATACACCATCTGACTGATCAGGCCACTCCATTTTCGTAATTGATAATTTGAACGAGGAGCCCCCACGGACATAGAACAATGCTATCTCCACTTTTTAACTTTTAACATCCAGCTTTCAACTATTCTTAGCTTTGACGAGAAAGGGTAGCTAAGCCCTGCTATTTTACAAGTCTTCTGTAGGTATAGGCAGTACTTTTCGGCAAAAGATAGACCTCATGCCGGACCCTAGTCAATCCCCCATACTGCAAGCCCAGCAGCAGTACGCGCAGCGTGAAAGGCAAGCTCTCCCGGGGGCTCTCACCCCTGCTCATTCTAAGGACTTCCCTACTTCGAACCCTACAGGTTCACAAGGCGCTGACGTGATCGTGATCACTGACGAGGACATAGTTGAAATCCTGGATCAGGAGGGCGGAATCCCCCTAGAATTAGCCCCAGGTGAAGTCCCCTTTGATGATCCTGAACTGGAGGACTGGCTCGCTTCGATTGATGATCCTTTTGATTTATACTAAACGATTAGAACAGCTATGTCTGAGAAAGATAAAAAGACTACAAACCCTAATTTTCGAAAGAAACACTTCAATACCCAGGAATTAACCTTTCAATTTGAAGAACCTATATCAGGAAATCTATTTCCTAATGGAGTTCCAAGGATCGAAGATATTAAGCAAGGTAATGTGGGCGATTGTTGGTTATTAGCTGCCCTAGCCAGTATAGTGAATAAGAAGCCAGAAGTTATTATGAATATAATTTCTGATCAATCGTCCCCTGATGAGAATAACGGTCAAGTTAAAGTAAAGCTGTATTGCCTTGAAGAGGAACAACAAGCCCCGTTAAGCTATAAGAAAGAGATTAGACTGAAGGTGGATGGGAACGGTAATCCCGAATTTAATACCTATGTGATTAATAAAACGGTTCCTGTGGTTAGAATTACTCAGGGGAATAAAAAAGAGGAAGTGTATGCTAGAAATGCACTTTGGGTCCAGCTAATTGAAAAAGCCTTTGTGTTTCATCTACATGAAACTGGATTTAAAGATCTGAAACAGGATATTGCTAAATATAAAAAATCAAGCGAGCACAATTCCACGTTCGATGGTTATGATATCATTCATGGTTTTTCTGCCCACATAGCATTCATGATATTATTAGGAATACCTGCAGAAAGTGAAAAAATATTAGGTTTCGAGGGTCTGATAACTCAAAAGCTGAATGTGTATTACTATTCAGTTCAGGATATTTCTGATGAGCAGAAGCGTAAAAATGCCATATTGAACTTTTTTAAGGATAATTACCATTTTGTTGAAAACCAAGCGAACCGTGGTATGGAGAAGTCAAATTATAAGCCAGAGCTAAGGCTAAATGATTGGGTAAACTTCATTACTGCCAACATAATTCGCAGGAATGGGTGGCAACCTAAATCCTTACGCTACATATTTAACCTCTTAGATGGAGCTACTATCATGAATTCCATAGAAGTGGATATTAATGAAATATTTAAAATGGCTGAAAAAATATTCCCTGCCAAACGGAAGGAGTATTTGAAATCTACTCTTCGATTAAACCCACCTTATCCCAAATATTATTTGGAAGTTTTTGAAAATGTAAATGCTGCTTTGGCAGAAGGTAAAGTAGTGACCTGTAGTACCAAACAAGTTGTAGGTCGTAAAATAGTTCAAAGTAAAGACGCAGGAGAAGATTCACTGAGTAAGGGGCTAATTGCCAATCATGCATATGCGGTAATTGGAACCCACGAGGAAGAAAACTCTAGCTGCCGCTGGGTGAGGTTGTACAATCCTTGGGGAGAATACCATCGGTATTACCATCAAAATTCTAAAAGACCGAAAACCTGGTGGAAAAAAAATAAATCTGCTTTTTTGCGCTTAGAGAAGATTGAAAGAGAAGCAAGAGACTTGAAACTAGCGGATAGCTTTCTTCTGAAAAAATTGAGTGATGAATTAGTCGATGATGAATATTCAAAAAATGCGGCTGAGAACGTAAAGAAATTATTGACTATTTCAAAAGCCTTAGATGTGGATCTCGAGGAATTTTCAAGTGCTATTTTAAAGGTTTTAGAGGAGTTTCGCTTCCAGCAGGAACATGAGGGCACCTTATTAATGGAGCTGTCTGATTTTATGAAAAGGATGGAACAATTCAACAGTACCTTATCTCCTATTTGACTTTTTAAGCCCGAGTAGGCCTCCGAAAATATTAAATTTGACCGTTGGAATAGAAGTGTTTAATTAGGGGCTGCTGAAAAACACATAACAAGCTCACTGACAGTTAACTACCTTGTTTCACCCTCCCTTCAAGTCCAAAGTTTTTCAGCAATTTAGGCCGAATAGTAGGGGTTTTAATTGCTCCGACCGCGATGGTGGACAATCTTTGTTTTGGTGATTCAACAGCACAAATTATTTTGGCTTCAGTCGGGGGTGCCTAGCCCAATGAAAGTCAGTTTCCTTCGAGTCCTGTTTTTATTACCTTCTTTTCTATCCGGCTAAAGCCGCGCCGCGCAGGCCGGAGGCAATGAATGACTATTTCAGAAAGCCCTAATTAAAAAGATGTATCTATTCTTTTGAAAGAATATCTTCTTGAGAAAAACTGCAAATTACTTCTCGAATTCCAACTTTAGAATTAGCGCAGTGTATACCGCCGGATGTTAAACTGATCGGCGTTGAAGCGGTCCAGGTCGGTTTTGCCAATAGAGGGAACTCCTTTGAGTGTGCCGGTGGCAGAGTATTGCCAGAACACCCAACTATTCCAGCCTTTGGGCAGTACGGGGTTGGTGTTGCTGGACCACTCGGCAATCCAGAGGGGGCATTTAGAGAGGTTCTCGGCTACGTCCTCGTTCCAGAAGGGGGCATCACAATAGATGATGGGGTACCGTCCAATTCGCTGCTGCACGGTCTCCACAAAAGTCCGCAAAGCGGCGGCTACCTGCTCAGGTGTTTGCTGGTTGGTTACCTCCACATCCACGGCGGGCAGCAGGTCGCCTTTTTGTAGATCTACGGTTTTTAGGAAGAATTCTGCCTGGGCTTTGGGGTCCGCTGCAGGCTCGAAAAAGTGGTAGGCCCC
>DMST01000179.1:6760-7108 GCA_003454975.1 Cytophagales bacterium
TGGTAGGCCCCCCGGTAGTAGCCATTCTCGCGTGAGGCCTTCCAGTTGGTAGCAAACGTAGTGTCTACGTAGCCGGTACCCTGGGTAGCTTTGATGAAAACAAAGACCAGTTTCTCCCGCTCCAGCAAGTTCCAGTTCACCGTCCCGTTCCAGTGGCTTAGGTCCATCCCCAACACAGGTTCAGGCTTGCGGTTTTCTACCAAAAGTGAAGGCTCCTTTGCGGTATTGGAGTAATACCGCTGGGTAATCAGGCTGCTTAGAGTAGCGGTGATGGTGACTAGGGCGATGATAAAGAGTAGCGGACGGGAGAGTTTCATAGCGCAGGCCTATTTGGGTTTGGGCAAGGCC
>DMST01000179.1:7205-11593 GCA_003454975.1 Cytophagales bacterium
CTTTCCTGAGCGGCCTTCTGTGCGGCCAGCACGGCCTCCTTGGCCACCTGCATGGCCTGTTGGCCCTGTGGTAGGGGGGAGTCCTGGTTGGTGGCTGGAGTGGGGGTGGGCACCTCCACCGGTTGCTGCATGGCCTGAATGGACTGCCGCATTTGCTGCTGTACTACCTTCATCTGCTGCTCCATCCGCACCTTGGCCTCGGCCATCACCTGTCGCAGGTGTGCCTGCTGGGCCGTTTGGTCGGCCTTTACGGCTGCCATCATCTCCGCACGGGGATCTTCCGGGTTCGATTGTTGGGGTTGCATAGGTGTGCTTGTTTGGGTTAAAAACTCCGGCCCCCTTAACAGGATCGCCAAGGAATCATAGCTACTTCTTTAATGAAGCAGGTACCGAGCAGAGCCATACCATTCTTGTGACCCTGTTAGGATAGGGGTGATTTACAAATACTGCCAGAAGGCCTTCTTGGGTTTTCGGTTGGGGGGCTGGATGCTGCCAGAAGCCATGCCTACGTGAAACTGGGCAGATTTCTCGGCCCAATACACGGCGTTCATGGAGTTCTGTTCGGCAGCTTGTGTCTGCGGACCGGGTAGGTTGGTCATGCTTTGCTGCATAGCCTGCAACTGGTTTTGGGCCAACATTTGCATATACTGGGCCCGCTCTTCCGCGGTAACTACTTGCTGCTGAGCGGCATTCGTAGCTTCAACATTCGCGAAGGGGGAGGGGTAATTGGGGAAGTTCATATGTAAAAACGTTTAGTCACCGTCTAATAGAAATCCGGCCAGGCCTTGGGTAGTCTCTGGATCTTGGACCACTTGCTGCGCATACTGTTGCTCCAGGTACACAAAAGGGTCTTGCAAGAAATCCGTAGTCCCTTTGCCTGCTGGGGGTACACTTGGGTTAGGTTTAGGATGTGGTGGAGGTTCCGGCGAAGGTGGTGGCGCAGGTGGCCGTGGCGAAGGTGGTTTTTTGGGGCTAGGAGGTTTAGGAGGCCGGGCCTCCAGCTTGTCCTTGGCCAGCAGCATGGGCGATGTGTTCTCGGGCATGGCTATACAGAGATTTGCTCAGTTATGGGTTGGCGTGGTAAGCCAGGGCCTCGTTCAGGTGCTCGCTGGTCACCTGTAGTTTCCCGTCGATGGCCTGCTGGTCTTTGGCAGCCAAGGCAGCCGCCGTCTGCGTCATGGCCTTGATCTTGGCCGAATCCGTCTGATTCAGAAGCCCAATGAGCGTATTGAGGTGCTTCTGTTCCATGGCAATGTCCTGCTCGGTAACAAACTGCTTCAATTGCAGGGCGTGTTGGTCGGGAGTGAGAGGCGGAAGGGTGATTACCTCCACCGAATTTTTAAGTGACTTAGGCAGCGTGCCCCCTTCTGGTAGGGTAAAAAGCACGGGAACCCCGTAGTGTGCACTGGCCTTGAACAAAGAGTCCAGTTGGGCGACGGCGGTTTTGTCTCCCTTATCGGCTACCTGTACCAGCCGCTGTATGTCTTCCACCATCAGGGCGGCATTTTCCTCCTGTGCTTGGGTTAGCAAGGGGGCCAGGGTGGCTTCATCGGTGGCATCCAGGGTGGTGAATTCCACCGCATACAGTGGCAGGCCGGTGGTATTGGTGATCGCCAGAGCCACCGTCAATTTCTCATCGTGTTGCGGACCGGCCAGCAGTACACTGAACGAGTGCATGCTATTCCCTTTGTGGGCTAGCGTCATGCGCTGGTGTTGCCAGAGGGTCACGACAGTGTTAATTACCTCCTTCACGGTCTCATCAAATACCAAACCACTCACGGTCACCTTGGGGTTGATCATCTGCTGCGTGCCCGCCCCCAGCGTAGTAGGTGCGTTGCGCACAAAGGCTTGCCGAAAGGTGTCCGTATTGAGCGTAGTGCCTTCCTGCTGCCAGGTTTTCAATAAGCTGATGGTCTCACGGATGCGTGGCTCCACAAAAGTATAAGTGTTGGCCAGAGAAGCCCAGTCGATGGACGAATTGGGCAAGTGGCTAGTGCCGTAGGCATGCCATACTTCTGCGGCTTGCTTAGGAGTAAAGGGGGCTACCGCTATCATGCCCTTTGACTTGCTCTGGAGGGCATCGGGGATGGGAAGGGGTTTGGTCTGGCCTATCCACAGGCGGGTATTGGGCAACTCCAACCAGCGGTTGACCATGGGGAGCCATTGAGGCTCCTTCTTCAGTTGCTTCGAGCCTTCTTGCCAGTAGAGGGCCACATTTTCCAGCGCCAATATCAGCAGGATGCGCCGAAAGAGGTCTTCTCCTTGCGCACTGGCCGAAAGTACGTCGGCATGCAATACCGCGAGGCCCTGGTCATTAAGCCGGGCTCCGGTAAAGGCAATGGCTTTCTGGCGCAGAGGAATCCCCTTTTGTACCGCCATAATTCGGTTTTCCGCCCCAAAACCCAGCTGGGTGTCGCTCGCCAGCGGCAACGGATTTTCCAACAGCGGATCCGCAATATCCGAACCGGCATAGGAGGTATGGCCCAGCAGAAAATCGATAAGCACCTGGCTCACAGACAGCAAGGGCTCGTCTTCATTTTTGGGGTTAGGCTGGGTCACGATGAGGCCCCAGTAGTACAGCGGATGCTCGTTGCTGATGGTAGCCAAAAGCTCGCTACGCTGTGCCTGCGTAGTGGTAAGCATTGTGGTCACCTGTGCGGCCGTAGGTAGCTTTTGGTCCTGCTCATAAAAATCTGCCCAATAGCTCAGGTAGTTGGCATCCAGTGAAGGTAGCGCAATCATCAGGAGGTAGGCCGTCAAGGAGGTATCTATGCCCAGGCGGGAGGATAATTTTTTCAGTAGCGGGTCTGCTTGCAAGGCATCCAGCGTGTCGTGGAGCACCTGCTCCCATTCCTTCAGCAGCCGGGCTTGCTCATCGGCATCGTTGGCCGGGGGCGACTGTACAAACTGGAGCGAGGCATCAGCCAAGGTGCGCAGGGGCGTAAGGAAGGATGGAGAGCTCATGGTTTTTTGGGTAATGTGAGGTTATGCGTACGAATTGCCGTCCTGTGGGGCAAGGGGCTACTGCCCGGGTTGGACCGGTGCGGATGGCTGAGCGGCCGGTGCGGGCGGTTGTGTAGCCTGCTGCAAGCTTTGTTCTGCTGCTTGCATGGCCTGCGTTACCGCCGTATAGCCCTCCATTTGGGTCTGTTGAGCTGTGTTTTGGCTGGCCTGGGCCACCGCTTCAGCTCCGGCTTGCGTGCTCTGTAGCGCCTGCTGCATGGCCGCCGATACCTGATTGTTCCCGCCTACGCTTACTTCGGCTTGCTGGTCCGTATTTTGGGCCGTCTGCTCGGCGCTGTTCGCGTTGGCGTTGGCCGCCTGTATCTGCGAGGCCAGGTTATTCAGACTTTGGTGAATGTCTGCCAGGTGGTTGGCGTGCGTTTGGGCTTGCTCTTGCACCTGCTGCTGTAGTGAGGCTATCTGCTGACTTTGTTGATTGCCCTGTTGGTTAAGCTCGTTTCGCTGCTCCTGTTGGTTTTCGTGCAACCGCTCTATCTGGTCCGATACATGGTCCATTTGCGAATGCAAACCGGAGAGCTTGCTCGTGTGCGAGAGTAACTGTTCTAAGCTATTGTGGATCGGGTTACTGTCTGATTCGTTTGGCATGATCATCGGGGGTTTGATGTAGGCGGTATCGGATGGAAAAAGAGATACTGTTTTGCCTTCCAGAGGAAGTTTGGGAGTGCTCTCGTCTCAATGATTTGGTTAGGAACCTGATTCTGTGCCCTGATTATTTGGGCCTGCATCGCTTCCGTGCGCGGATAAGGAACCTTTGGCAGGTGGTTTAAAACCTGCAGATTCCCGCATGGTTTTCACCGTGTTTTTCAACGCAGACAACTCCTGTTGGAAGGTGTCCGTTGTGGTGCTCAGCTCCTGCTTCAGTGCCGCTATCTGCTGCTGCATGGCCTGTTGGTGGGCCTGCTGTGTAGCTTGCATTTGCTGCATTTCGGCCGACACCTGCTGTAGGTGCGAGGCCGGATTGCCCGGTGAGGCATGCAAAGGATCGGGTACCGTCATAAGAGCAAGATGATAAGGTAATGGGCCATTGAAAACATAGGGCCGGAGAGCCAGCTCCGGCCCCGATGTAGCTTATAAGAACACCGCTTGGGTGGCTATCCCGGTGCTGGCGGTATCGATGCTGAGCAGTGTAGAAACGCCCTGCGTCATGGTAGCCTGCGATGAAGGATGCATGTTCATTTGGTTGGTGGTGGCATTGTGCGCAGCGTTGGACAATGCCTGGCTGGTCGCCACCATCAACTCCCCCGAGCTTAGCGCGGGAGATTCACCCTCTACTTTGGTATTTACCTGGGTGAAAGAGTCAGTGATCTGACTGTTGAGTGCAGTTGGAGCTGCCATAATCTAACCGAAAAACGAGGTCAGCTTAT
>DMST01000464.1:0-284 GCA_003454975.1 Cytophagales bacterium
GCAATTGATGACTTTTTCAGCAGGCCCTAATTCCTATTGCCAGGGCAAGGCACCTAATCACCTTTATGGGCTGCAACAATATCCTCTACAATTTTGAGGTGATGGTGGGTATGTATGGCAATAAACTTAACCACCTGATTGCGGCGAAGTGGTCCAAATACAGCATGGTCATAGTTCGCCTTGGGGTCCAACTTTTCAAATTCAGTGAGTAAACCCCTTGCTTGTGCCAATTGCTCTTGAATGGCTTGAGTGGAGATGTTATCCGGCGGTCGTACCGAGGCAGC
>DMST01000464.1:326-6344 GCA_003454975.1 Cytophagales bacterium
GGTGCCTGGGCCCGGCCCCTGGGAATGACCCCCGTGGCAAAAACCACTCCCCGAGTGAAATTAGCCTTACGTTGGTAGGCAGCAGGGTTCGATTTCGACAGGGTTCCGTGCAAATTCACATACACTTTAAGCAGGTGGTCCAGGTGCCAGGCTACATCTGCTTCGCTAACCAGGCTACTTTGCAGATCTCGGTTTTGCAACTGAAATTCTACCTCATCGAGCAGGTCGGCCAAACGGTCCGTTTGCCGCTTCAAAGATTGTCCAAAACTGGAGGTCACGCTTGCTAACAATAGTAAGAACAGGATGTTTCGCATAGGATAAGAACAAGCACCTAGGCAATTTGTCTTGAGCAGACACCTAAAAAACGCGGAGTTGATTTACTTTACCTTCCAATACTACCTACTGTGCAAGCAAAAGAATCTAACCAATACGACGTCATCATTGTGGGAGCTGGGTTATCGGGCATTGGCGCAGCGTACCACGTACAAACCCAGAACCCAGGCCTAAGCTACGCGGTGCTGGAAGGCCGCCCCTCTATGGGGGGTACTTGGGATTTTTTCAAATACCCGGGCCTGCGATCCGACTCGGATATGTATACGCTGGGCTTCTCTTTCTACCCCTGGAAAAACGCCAAGGCCATTGCCAACGGCAAGGACATCCTGGCCTACATCCAGGAGACGGCAGCACACTTTTCCATCGATGAGCACATCCGCTACCACCATAAGGTAACGGATGCCAATTGGTCTAGCGAGGACCAGTTGTGGACGATACAGGTGGCCGAACACGAAGGGGTACCGCACACTACCCTGCAGTGCCGCTTTCTGTTTATGTGCAGTGGCTACTACAACTACGATACGGGTCATAACCCACCCTTTTTAGGGAGTGAGAGCTTTGAAGGCAAAATCATTCATCCCCAGTATTGGGATCAAAGCTACGACTATACGGATAAGGAGGTGATTGTGGTGGGTAGTGGGGCCACGGCCATTACCCTGGTACCGGAGCTAGCCAAAAAAGCCAAGCATGTGACCATGCTCCAACGTTCGCCGGGCTATATCCTCAACCTGCCAAGTGAGGACCGGGTGGCTAATCAACTGAAGAGCTTTCTGCCCGCGAAGGTGGCGCACTTCCTGGCACGCTGGAAGAACATCCTCTTTAGCCTATGGTTCTACAACACCTCGCGCAAGCGGCCGGAAGGAGTACGGGCCTATATAGCTAAGCAAACCAAAACTACGCTGGGCGAGCACTACGTGCGGGAGCACTTCGACCCCAAGTACAATCCCTGGGACCAGCGGGTGTGCTTTGTGCCCGATAATGATCTGTTTGACGCCATCAAGTCGGAGTCCGTTAGCATCGTTACGGACACCATCAGCAAGTTTACGGCCAAAGGCATCGTGTTGCCCTCAGGCAAGCTGTTGGAAGCAGACCTTGTCGTAACGGCTACGGGCCTCAAGATTCAGCTTTTCGGTGGGATGCAGTTGCGATTAGACGGCCAGCCAGTGGACATGGGTGCCCAGCACGCGTACCGTGGCGTGATGCTGAGCGGCATCCCTAACTTTGCGGTGGCCGTGGGCTACACCAATGCCTCCTGGACGCTCAAATGCGACCTAAATGCGCAATACGTAGCGCGCATCCTGAAGCGCATGCAGCGCAAGAAGCTAAGCGTGGTTACTCCTAAGTATGATCCCGACTCCTTCACCACCGAGCCTCTACTCGACTTTGATGCCGGGTACATCCAGCGAGCCCAAAAGCTACTGCCCAAGCAGGGCTCCAAAGCCCCTTGGAAGGTTTACCAAAACTACCTAAAGGACCTACGCATGTTGCGCTACGGCTCTATCCAAGACAAATACCTGACGTATAAGAAGTGATCGCACATGGATAGCACTACTACCCAAAGCCTAAAAAATAGAAAAGGTGGCCCTTTCGAACCACCCTTATCATCTCCATAGGAATTAACCTAAGCAAATTGCGAACGGGTTATTGTACAGGATCATCGATAATGGGGCCAGGGCCACCACCTACGGGCTCCCCTAAGTAGCGGGTTTGTTTGTAGCCTGCTTGTACGCCCAAAGTGTACAAAGAGCAATGATTGAAATCGAGTAAAGTGTTCCGATAAATCACCCAGTTTTCACCGTAAAAGGTTTCGGTGCTACCCAGGTTGCGGCCGATATGCAGTCCTTGGTCAAAGGTGAAACCACAAGCATCGGTCGGTGAACTGGTCGCTTTTACTTCACCTGTAAAAATTGCGGACGAGGCGGTGATAGCTAAGGCTACCAAAAAGACTAACTTTCTCATGAATAACTCATTTTGGGGTTATATGATGTCTCAAAAGTATGACCCAATCACCAAGTCATCACTACCCCAAACCCCTCCTTTGGTAACCGTACCCTTTGGCTTTATATCCGTGCCCATCCCCTTTACATTTGTCTCCTGATCGTTGGAGCCTATGCTAAAGGACATCGTATGCTGCCAAACCGCGAAGGCCTGGCACCGCTTTTTTTCAGAAGCTTGGTACCGGATCAATTGCCAAGCAGCCGCATCAGCTGCTCTTTCTTCCGACTGGCCAGGGGTACCTGATCCCCTCCCTCCAGTTGCAATACGTCTCCCTCACGTTTGTCATACCGCCGCAGGTAGTGTAGATTGATCAGATGTGACTGATGACAACGAAAAAACAGGGTTTCTGGCAATAGCTGGCTGTATTCCTTGAGTCCTTTGGAAATGAGTAACGGTTTCTGTTCGCGGATGAAAAATTCAGTATAGCTACCTGATGCCTCCAGTCTCACAATATCTCCCACGGATACCATCTGGATCCCGTACTTGTCTTTCAGGATGAGTTTGCCTTCTAAAGGGTTGGAGGGCCCCGAGCGAGCATTGTGCAGCAAGGCCGACATTTTGGTGGCTACGTTGCCCTCTTGAGTATCCGCTTCTACCTTCTCTATCGCTTCCGCGAGTTCGTCCTCATCTATTGGCTTCAACAAGTAATCGATGGCGCTGAACTTGATGGCCTGCAAGGCATACTGCTCATGACCGGTGGTAAACACTATCGGGAACTCAATGGAGGAAAGCTGCCGGAGCAAGTCAAAGCTCAACCCATCCTTGAGTTCAACATCTAGAAAGGCCAAATCCGGTGTTTGCCCCTCCAACACGGCCAACCCACCAACAATAGAATCCGCCTCACCTACTAAGGTCCAACCGGGAATCTCATCGTCCAACAAAGATTTGAGATGCCGTGCCGCCGCAGGATTATCTTCTATAATTACAATGTTCATCATGTGAGTTGGTAAGGTAAGACGAAGGTCACCTTCACGCCCGGTTGCTGCTCCTTCACCGCAAAAGTAATGTCCTCTTTGGTCATTTTCCGATAGAGTGCTATCCTTTCGCGGGTGATTTGCGTGGCATGCGAAATATGCCCCGAGGTCTCATTCGCCCCCTTATCCACCAAACCTTTCCCATTATCCTTTACCGTAAGCAGCAGCTTATCTCCCTGACGCCCAAAACTAACCGTTATTTCCCCCTCCTCACCTACATCGGCCAGCCCATGCTCGATGGCATTTTCCACAAAGGGTTGGGCAAACATCGGTGGAATCAGCACTTCTTCCGGATCCAGGTCTTCCGCTACCGTCACCTCATACTGATAGGGTTGTACCCGGCGTAGGTTCTGCAAGCTCAGGTAGTTTTCCAGTAAGGCTACCTCCTGCTCCAGCGGCACAAACTCCGTCCGTGAATTGTCTAGAACCTGCCGGGTCAGTTTGGCAAACTTGGTCAGGTACCGGCTGGCTTTCTTGGCATCGCCCTGCCGAATCACATCCTGAATGGCCGTCATGGCATTGAAGATGAAATGCGGATTCATCTGCGTGCGCAGTAGATTTTGTTCCACATCCTGGGCCTTGTAGGTTAGGGATAAGCGGGCTTGACGGTTGCGCAACGTGACCAGCCCCCCCGCTAGCAACACCGCCACCAGACCAACGCCCAGCAGCACTAGTCGTAACTGGGTGCGTTGTAGTTCCAAGGTCTGGATGGAAGCCTCCTGGGTTACCCGCTCCAACTCTCGCTCCGTTTTCTCGGTTTCATATTTGGTTTCCAGCTCTGCTATCTGCTTGGTCTTTTCCTCGGACAAGAGACTGTCTTTCAGCGCATTATACAAACGAAGATGGCTAAGTGCCGAACCTAAATCCCCCGATAAGGAATCTACGGTAATAAATGCCTCATATACCTTCATCTGCATGTCCGGTGAGGACAGAGTATCTATTCTTCTTTGCGACTCTTCTAGTAATTCGTAGGCTTCAGCAAACCGCCCTTGAAAGGCCCGGGCTTCACTCATCCAATGGTAGCCGCTGGCCACTAATTGTAGATCGTTGATACCCTCCGCCGTGGTCACCACCTCCTCTGCATAGTCATACGCTTGGTCATATTTCTTAATGATTAAAGAAATGGAGCTCAATCCCGTAAAGGAATATGCGAGCAACTTGACGTTATTGATTTCCCGGTTGATCTGTTCTGACTGGCGGTAATAGCTAATCGCCAAATCATATTTTTTGCTATCCTGGGCGATGACCCCCATGTTGTATACCAGATTACCCAAAGCACGACGGTCCCCGCGCGCCTCAATCAGGGGTAAGGCCTTAGCCGAATACTCCATGGCGCCCTCCATATCTCCTATGATGTATTTCAGGCTCCCCAAGTTCATATAGTGATCGTAAATATCTTTTGTATTGTTGGTTCGCTCACACTCCTCAATTCCCAGAAAACAGGCTTCAATAGCCTTTTCATAATCGCCCAGGTAGCGGTAGGCCGCAGATAGCAATACGTAATAACTAGCAAGGGCATCCGGTTTTGGAGATAGTTTATTCACCGAATCGGCAATCAGCAGCAGGTCCAATCCGCCTTGGAAGTTACCTTTTACTAGTTCCAGCCGTGCCCAGTTGCTTTGCACACTAAACAATAAGCTATAGGGTACGGGCACTTGCGATTCTAGCAGGGCTGCCGCATCTCGGAAATAGAATTCAGCGGAATCCACGGCAAACAGAGAATACAAGTTCCCCAGGCCCGAGTAAGTTTTTGCTCTCCATTTGGCAGGCGTAGACGCATCCAAGTAAGATAAAGCAGCATGGTAGTGCATGGCCGCAGAATCGTTGTTTTGAACCAATCGGTGATAGGTGGCAAAATTTAGGTTGGCTAGCCCCTTCCCCAAGCCATACTCAAGGGCTTCTGAACCTTCCAGCATCTGCCGGGTGTGGTATAGCGCTTGTTCCAGATCAGCAATGAGGTAGTACTCCACCAAAGCGTTGTGGTTAAGCACCTGGAGCGTATCCCAAGAAGTAGATTGGGTAAGTAATTTCTCCAGGCTATCAATTTTGGGAGGTAATTGGGCCCAATTGGGCAGGCACAACATTACCGCCCAACCCGTCAACCAAAGGGTCTTTGCACGCATACATCGGGGTTTAGTAGTTTCAGTAGTCTCAACCTAACCGAGAAGGTTGTTATCACCCATTAAACTATAATAAGCGACAGAAAGGTTGTATACGCTGGATGCAAAAATCCACCTAAAGGTTGCGGACAGTTCATCACAGATCATTTCTACCCAGCAAAACTAAACCAAGTACCTCTATTTATTGCGAGGATTCGTCACCGTACTGGCGCGATACACCAACCGAAGTATTAGGCCAAATAAAAAACCGGAGGGGATGCCCGTCCGGTTTTTCTATCTACAACAAACCACTTTACTACCCAGGCACTGTTTCCAGTGTAGCCTGGGGTAAGGGTTGCAGATAGACGGGCAAGCCACCTAGCGGACGAATAGCCCCACTATATTCTATCTCCGCTTTGTGCCCTACTGGCAAACTCCAGTTGAACCGCTGCACCAGCATAGCCAGCATAATGGTGATTTCCAGCTCTGCAAAGCGGAAACCAATGCATTTTCGCGGTCCCACGATGAAGGGCATATAAGCTTTATGATTGTTGCGGTCTTTGCGCTCGGGCAACCAGCGGTCTGGGTCGAACCGCTCGGGGTCCTCCCAGTGG
>DMST01000464.1:6379-12643 GCA_003454975.1 Cytophagales bacterium
AGTGGTCTGGGTGGTGGTGCATCATCAGCGGTGAAAAGAAAATATTGGATTCCTTGGGCAGGTGAATGCCCTCTATTTCGTCGGCCTCATAATTGGCACGGGTCAGTAGCCAAGCCGGCGCATACAAGCGTAGCGACTCCTTGATTACCCGACCCGTATACGATAGCCGCTTCATATCCTCCATGCCCGGCAGTCGGCCGCCCAGCTCCTCAGTGACTTCAGCCCGCACCCGCTCACGCACCTCCGGATGACGGTCTAGCAGGTAAGCCAGCCAACTCATGGCATTGGCGCTGGTGTCCGTACCGGCCAGGAAGAAAATCTTCACCTCATCACTGATCTGCTGGGGGCTCATGTGCTCACCCGTTTCGGGATCTGGGGTGTGCAGTAGCATATCAATGAGTGACCGGCCAGGCTCAGGAGCTTCGGCTTTTTCAGCAATCAGGCGCATCACAATGGCCTCTGAGGTCTTCATGGCTTCCACCAGTTTGCGGTTGCCCGGGGTGGGTATCCAGAGCGGAAGCAGAAAGCCTGCCCGCACCCGACGCTGCCCCTCTACCATGGTATAATTGATGGCTTTCAGGATGGTGGCCATATCCTTCTGTGAGAGGTCAGCGCCGAAGAGGTTGTCACGGACAATGGTGATGGCCAACTCGTTGAAGGCATCGTATAGGTTGACGGGGGTGGCCTGGTGGCTGCGGGCCGCCAGCTCTTCCAGCATTACCTGGGTGCGACGTTGCATCACCGATACATAATGCGCCAAGCACTGGTTATGAAAGGCCGGATTGGCAATGCGCCGCTGACGTTTCCAGAAGTCTCCGTTGCTAAATACCAAGCCGTTACCCAGCAGCTTACGGCCAATGTTCATGGCCGTGCCGCCTTTGTAGTAGTTGGCTTGGTTCTTTTGCAACACATGCAAAGTAGCCTCTGGCGTAGTTAGATAGTACGCCTGCATGTGCGCCAAACGGAATTTCACAATGGGGCTTCCATGATCTTGTAAGGATTGTAAAAATTCCCTGGGACTGTGCATAAAGGGACGCATACTCCCTAGCAAACCGGGAGCCTTGTGAATGGGTGGGTTTGTTGTCATGTCATATATTGAGTTAGGACCATTGAATGGATGCAAAAAGAAGTTTGTCATCCGCATCACCCAACACACCTCACCTACAACCGCTCTACTCCACAAGGCTACACCACTCTACAATTACTCTACCAAGGCCACTAAAATCAGCCATTTATAACTCTCAGGGACATTTTGTACCATCAGCCTAGAACAGAACTCCTCTACCACCGTACAATAGGCTGTATATTTTTCAATGCACTACAACATCCACATGTCACTTTTAGGGTCCCCCATGTCCTACCGCCTCATAGCGTGTTTTTTTCTTTTTTGTTGGTTTTCGTTTCAGCCCAGCCAGGCTATTGCACAGTCTCGTCAGCAATTGGAAGAAACCCTGGCGGCAAACAAGGCGAATTACTACGCCGCTCTGGAAAAATACCGAACCCAGGAGCGGGACACTCTTTTGTTAAGAGAGCTGAATTGGGTCTATCGAGGGCTAGAACATTCACTGGCTTTCGGAGCCGATACTATAGCGATACTCACCAAACAGTTAGCGGATTCTCTAGGGGTCAGGAAATTTCAGAGAATCGCCCGTGGGCAATTGGGAGGCACCTATTTTCGTATGGGCTTCTATGACCTGGCAATTCAAGAAACTATGGAGTTGGACTCCATGGCCCACCAAATAGGTGACGAGGTACACCAAATGCACATAGCTTTGGGCTTGGCGGTAACATACAGCTACCAAGGCACCTACGACAAAGCCATTCGGCATTTCAACCAAGTGCGGGATTATTTCGAAAAGGAGGGCAAAGAGCCCATCGATAAATACTACATTCAGTTTTCGTATTTCTATTATTTGCAAGGGGAATATGAGGAGGCCCTTCGGCTCATTGAATTAGCCCTGCAAGCCATCAAGGATACGCGTACCACCCGCGACCCAGTGCGAATTACAAAACACTACCAACAAATAGAGGCAGAGAAGGGGGTGATATTGTTGGGTATGAAACGATACGCCGAGGCTATTCCTTTGCTACGTAGAGGCTTAGATGGATACGGTGCCTACCAAAACATCTCCTTCAATTGGCGTGGAGGGGCATACTGTTACCACAACCTGGGTTTGGCGTATTTGGAATTGGGGAATCTGGACTCGGCCTATTGGTACCTGCAGGAGTCTCTCAACATCAATAAGATTTTGCAGAACCGAAACATGCTGGCACAAACGGCCATTGCCCTGGGAGATCTGTATCAGCTAAAGGGCGCCCCCCAGCTTTCAGAAAGCCTATATCAAAGCAGCATCCAGCTAGCGGCTACCCCTGCGGTGCGAGAGGCCACCAAGGATGCCTTATTCGCTCTGGCCCGGCTTTATGAATCGCAAGGCGAACCCTACCGTGCCCTGGATTACTACCATCGGTACGATAGCATACGTACCCACATCCTGGACGAAAGCCTGCGAAAGACCCGCAGCATGATCAACGAGTTCTCTGAGGAATTACACACTACCGAGGTGAAGGCCCTAACCCAGGAGGCAAGCCTGTATTCCCGCCTTAGCTGGACTCTGGGAGGTAGTGGCTTGCTAGGACTAGGCTTGCTAGGGCTGCTGGTCAACCGCTACAAACTACGATCGGACCTAGCCTTGCGAAAGCAACGTTCAATGGCTTTGCAGCGTGAGAATGCCCAGCTCGCCAAGGAAAAGCTACAGAGCGAGGTAGACCACCAGCAGCGCGAACTGGCCTCCACTACCTTGCACGCTATGCAGAAAAACGAGCTACTTACCAGCGTGCAAGCCGGGCTCCGCACCCTGGCTGAGCAGCATCCCAAGGCGAAGCCCTCTGTACGGCAGCTCTGCCGCACCATAGAGCAAGGCCTCCAGCAGGATCGTGATTGGGACCACTTCAAGCTTCACTTTGAGCGCGTGCATCCCGCCTTCTTCGCTTCACTCCAGGAGCAGTTCCCTCAGCTTTCTCCCAACGACCTAAAGCACTGCGCCTACCTGCGCATCAACCTAAATGTAAAGGAGGTGGCCCATATGCTGGGCATTGCGGCCAGCTCGGTCACCATGAGCCGCTATCGGCTGAAGAAGAAGCTGGGCTTGGTACCGGATGATAGTCTGGGGGATTTTATTGCCAAGATTTAACTTGGTAGTGGATATGACGCAGGCAGATTTTGATAAAATACAGCAGGAGTTGCAAATAAAGCTTCCCGCTCATTACATCAAATTCATGGAAAATCCATCGGGCGCTTTTGTCCAATTGAAGGCACTAGCACCCCACCAACCCTTTCTCTATGAACACGCCGAAGAATTAATCAAAATCAACCAACATCTTGGCTTCCATGGTTCCGATACATTCATCAAACAAAGGCTGTGTATCGGAGACAATGGTGGCGGTGATTTTTACCTTATCGATCTCCAAACCCCAGATGACCCTAGAGTCTTCTTGCTAGATCATGAAGAAACCGTAGCAATTGCTTACGATGCAGCCACGGATACCTGGGATTGGGATCAGGTGGAATATGCTGAGAATATTTCCACCCATATCAATGAAACTCTCGAAATGTTCAATATCGAATTGTAGATCCTAACCCAACACCTCTTCTACCTCCTCATCTCCTGCTGCTAAAGGCACTTCTTGTGTTTCTGTGGGATGCAATTCCTTATCTGCCTTCAGGAACTTTCGGTAGTAGCTCAGCAGCAAGAAGGTCATGGGTAGCGCAATGATGAGCCCCAGTATGCCTAGCAGTTGGCCCCAAACGGACAGTGAAAGCAAGATCATGGCCGGGTTCAGGCCCATGGCATCGCCCATAATCTTGGGAGTAAGGAAGAAATCTTGAATGGTTTGCACCGCCGCAAATACCGCCAGCACCATCAGGGCATACACCCAAAAGCTTTGCCCGGTATCGAGCGCGTGCACAAAGCCTAGAAATAGAGCCGGAATCATGGCCACATTTTGCAGGTAGGGCACCATATTCAGCAAGCCCACAAACAGACCGAATACGATGCCCATGGGCAGGCTAATGATGGAAAAGCCGATGGCAAACAGGATACCGACGCTGGTGGCTATGAGTGACTGTGCCCGAAAGTAGTTGCTCATGGACTTGCTGAAGTCATGCACCACGCCTTCGATTCGGCCCAGATACCGCTCCGGCACCAAGTTGCGCCAACCTTTAGAGATAGCGTCAAAATCAAGTAGGATGAAAATGAGGTAGAGGATGATCACACTAAATCCAAGCACGCCAATAACCAGATTGAGGGCTCCAGAGAATACTCCCCATACCTCGGGCAGCACCTTCTGCACTGCCTCGGTGGCCAATTCGCTCAGTCGTTCTGTCTGAAACAATGTTTGCAGGTCGGCATTCTCCATACCCTCCTGTAAATCTTCCAGCAGATTGGGCGGTAGAATTTCCTGGGCCCTACGGGTAAAATCAGCGTCGTTGGCCAGCTTAGCTATCAGCTCTCCTGCCCTGTTTACATTTCTAGCGATGTAAGGCGCCACCAGCAGGATAAGGCCGGCCAAAACAGCCGTGAAGCTAAGCAATGCCATCGCGATGGCCAGAATCCGGCTTTTGATTCTCGCTCTACGTTGAAAAAAACGGACCAGCGGATCGAACAGATACGCCAGCAGAAAGGCAATACTAAACGGAACCAATACGGGCCGCAGGTAGTCAAGCAATACGTAGGCTCCGTAGGCAAAACCTACCGTTAATACGATGCGGAAAACCCGATCGAAGGTAAAAGGGCGTGAGTCTAGTAGGGACATGCCCTAAATTAGGGCTTTACCACGCGCGCCCAACCTATTTTCTGGTCAGATTCTATCCGGAGGAAGTAACTGCCTGTTTCCCAACCTTCTGTATTTACAATGAGGGATTTCCCGGTCACTGGGACACTTTCGGTACTCACCCTGCTACCCGTAGTACTAAAGACTATTACTTGCAGTTCACCTCCCTGAAAATCAGCGGGTAATTCTATAGTGAGAGTATTTCCAGCGTTAGGATTGGGGTACACGCTCAACTCAGGGAATCGGTCTTCGCCCAAACCCGTCACCACCAACCGTTGTGCCCGGATGAAGTTGGGAACACCATACCCAACCAAGGTATCCGGATCGGTAAAGCGGTCACCAGATTGACGAATGATATCGATAAGCTCTTGGGCCGAAAGTTCAGGAAATGCCTGCCATAATCCGGCTGCCAAACCTGCTACCTGCGGAGCAGAATAGGAAGTACCGTTGGCCTCACTGATACCCCCAAGGCTATTGACCAGAACAGCAGCCACACCCCAGGCCGATACATCCGGCTTCACAGGATTTAGGCTCAAACCACGAGAGGTAAAGTTGGCAGGAGACCCGTCAAAGGAAATGGCCCCCACCGCCAGCACATCCGGTACATCCGCCGGGCTAGTGAGCACATTCCAGGAACTACCCCCTGAGTTACCAGCTGAAGTAACCACCAGAATACCCCGGTCAGCGGCAAACTGGGCAGATCGTGCAATGATGGTCGTTATTCCATCCATGTCAGCCGGACTATAGTCCATGGAGCGGTCCGTAAAGAAATCGCTGTAGCCCAAGGAGCTATGGATAATATCTGCTCCGGCACTATCGGCCAACTCCGCCCCAAATAGCCAGTTGAACTCTTCCAATCGGTACTCTACCGGCACATCCTCTGTAACACAAAGAATATACTGTGCCTCATAAGCTGCTCCCAGGTACAAGGTATCTGCACCCGAAGTAATAAAGCTGGCCATGGTAGACAGGACCCGCGTACCGTGCTGATCGTATCCGTAGGGATACACCCGGTTACCAACAAAATCATAGGTCTGGACAATCTGCTTATTGTCATGCAGATGCTGAAATCCGCTGGCCTCGTCCACTCCTAGAAATCCACCATCAAACACAGCAATGAGCACTCCGTCTCCGGTATAGCCTTGTCCGTGCAAAGAAGGTATGCCTAGTAGTTCGTTCTGTGCTGCATTTCGCTGGTTCGTTTCCGGCCGGGCATATTCAGACATGGGTGGCTTATTTTCCCTTTCGGGTCGGGCATTCAAACCACCTCCGGCTACGTACCATATACTATCTACCATGTCCAATTCCAATACCGCCTCTCGCTGTTCACGGGTACCCTCAAACATGGCGGCGTTCATCCATCGGGAGGTATAGTATACCGCAGCCCCCAGATCAGTGATCGCCGTCACATATTCCGGGTTTACCGGCAGGTCT
>DMST01000237.1:0-7951 GCA_003454975.1 Cytophagales bacterium
TAATGATGCCAGAAAGATAAAGGATGCCCTGCAAAGGCTAGAAGCCGGCGGTTCTACGGCCGGTGGAGCAGGCATTGAAATGGCCTATAAAATCGCCTTGCAGAACTTCCAGGAAGGCGGTAACAACCGCGTCATTATGTGCTCTGATGGTGACTTCAACGTGGGCACTAGCAGTACTGGGGGGTTGGAGCGGCTGATCACCGAAAAGCGCGAACAAGGAGTATTCCTGACAGTGCTCGGCTACGGCATGGGAAACTATCAGGATAGCAAAATGGAAACACTGGCCGACAAAGGCAACGGCAACTATGCTTACATCGACAATGCACAAGAAGCCCGCAAGGTGCTGGTGAGTGAGTTTGGTGGTACCCTTTTCACCATTGCAAAGGACGTGAAACTACAAGTGGAATTTAACCCCGCATACGTGCAAGGCTACCGACTAATAGGGTACGAGAACCGAATGCTCAACGCAGAAGACTTCAATGATGATAAGAAAGATGCCGGCGAATTAGGTTCCGGTCATACCGTAACCGCCCTGTACGAGATTATCCCCGTAGGCGTACAATCCGAACATTTGGGTTCGGTAGATGACTTGCGCTACCAGGCCAATCCGGGGACCACAGCCTCTGTAGAAGTGGCTGGTGAGCTTGCCACCGTCAAGTTTCGATACAAAGCCGCAGACGGCGATACTAGTCAGCTGATGGTGCACCCTATCACCCAGAATGAGCAGCAACCCCCTAGCGAGAACTTCAAGTGGTCCGCGGCACTCGCTCAGTTCGGTATGCTATTGCGCGACAGTGAATATAAGGGAGCTTCCAGCTATGGCGCCGTGGTGGCCCTAGCTCGCCAAAGTAGAGGTGAGGACGAAGAAGGATACCGGGCAGAATTTATCCGGCTGGTACGGTCTCACCAAGCATTTGTGGGTGCCGAGTAAGCGTTCGAAACCTCTATTTATTTGAGCTCTCTGGTTTTACATCAGAGGGCTTTTTGTTGTACATGGTAGTTAAATCAACTGTCTGAATAGCAGTGGTTTAGGGGTGGGTTTGAAAAAAATTGTGAGAGTTTTATGAAAAGTGAAAGCCCCACGCATCCTATCCACAAACAACCCAAAACGATCATGAAGCATACTTATGGAAACTTACTTTTATTGGGTTTATCCTGCCTCAGCCTGTTGCTCGGAGGGTGGACCCAAGGCCCCAATACTCAACAATCTTTTGTCCAAGGCACAGTAACAGATGCCGACATGGGTGATCCGCTGCCAGGGGTTAATGTAGTACTGGTAGGTACCCAACACGCCGTGAGTACGGATCTGGATGGGAAATATCAGATCCAGGCTGGACCCAACGATAAACTGTCTTTCTCCTTCATAGGGTACGAGACCCAGGAAATCGAAGTAAAGAACCGCTCTGTGATCGACGTGGTGCTACAGCCAGATGTGGAGGTCTTGGAAGAAGTAGTAGTCACGGGCTCCCCCGCCAGAGATGTTAGAGCCAACCTTTCCTCCTCGGTGTCCACCGTGGTAGGAAGGAATAGACGATTTGGCGGCGGTAGACGAGCAGCACGCACTACCTCACCTTCGCCCAGCTATTTGTCTACGAATGACGTCCCCGTTCCAGATTACAACCGGGAGGAATATGCCGCTATCCGCGAGCGTGGTTTCGTTAAGCCCCAAGATGAGGCCTTATCTACTTTCAGTATCGATGTAGACGTGGCTAGCTATGCCAACATGCGCCGGTTTATCAACCAAGGCCAGGCACCACCTGAAGATGCCATCCGCATTGAGGAGATGGTTAATTACTTCAACTACTCTTATCCTCAGCCAAAAGACGAACACCCCTTTAGCATTACCACTGAAGTGGCGCCTGCTCCTTGGGCGCCTGATCACTATCTACTTCACGTGGGCCTTCAGGGTAAGATCATCCCCCCCGAAGACTTACCGCCTAGCAATCTGGTTTTTCTCATTGATGTAAGTGGCTCCATGAGCTCGGCCAACAAACTGGGGTTGGTAAAGAGTAGCTTAGAAATGCTCACCGATCAGCTACGCAAGGAGGACCGGGTGGCCATTGTGGTGTATGCTGGTGCTGCGGGCGTAGTGCTGGAAAGTACCCCCGGAAACCAGGTAGAGAAGATTAAGCGGGCCTTGCGCAGACTGGAAGCCGGTGGTTCTACGGCAGGAGGTGCGGGCATCGAAATGGCCTACAAAATCGCTTTGGAGAACTTCCAGGAGGGAGGAAATAACCGGGTAATTATGTGCTCTGATGGGGACTTCAATGTAGGCACCAGCAGCTCCGGCGGCTTGGAAAGGCTCATAAAAAAGAAGCGTGATCAGGGAATTTTCCTGACGGTGCTGGGCTACGGTATGGGCAACTATCAAGATAGTAAAATGGAAACCTTGGCCGACAAAGGGAATGGAAACTATGCCTATATAGATAATGCGCAGGAAGCGCAGAAGGTATTGGTAAGTGAGTTTGGGGGTACCCTTTTCACCATTGCAAAAGATGTGAAACTACAGCTGGAGTTCAACCCCCGCTACGTGCAGGGTTATCGACTGATCGGTTACGAAAACCGCATGCTGGAAGCAGAAGATTTCAACAACGATAAAAAAGATGCTGGTGAGCTAGGTTCCGGACATACCGTTACTGCGCTATACGAAATCATTCCTACGGGAATTAATTCTGAACATTTGGGTTCAGTAGATCCTCTGCGGTATCAGGCTAGTTCTGATACAGACCTGCCGGATGGTGCGGTCAACGAATGGGCTACAGTAAAATTCCGCTACAAAGCACCGGACGGGAATACCAGCCAGCTGATTGTACATCCCATTTTGAAGGCGGAGCAGGAAGACGCGAGCGAGAACTTCTTTTGGTCAGCGGCAGTAGCCCAATACGGCATGTTGCTGCGCGACAGTGAATATAAAGGCAATGCTAGCTACGAAGCGGTAGTAGCACTGGCCCGCAAAAGCCGGGGAGAGGATGATGAAGGATATCGTGCCGAATTCATTCGCTTGGTGAAAGCGAGCCAGTTATTTGCGGATGCAGATTAACCCAATTACAGGACAAGCTGACCATCGTTCCTACTCATTTACTATTCTCAATGCACGTTACCCCTGGCACCGATCCAGGGGTTTTTTCATATCCCTATTCTCCAAATCCGTACTGGTCCGGGTTTAAATGGCAGATTTCTAACGATTATTGGCGTATTATGTAGGGCAAGTTGGTGGTTTCTAAGTTTCTTCCTTTTTTTAAGTAAGTTTTTTGCCACCTGGGCATAATTGCAACCTTATCCAAATCATGAAACTAGACGTAAGCTTCATCAAACTCGTGTTGAACCTTTACGATGAGATGCGCGTGAATGGCATTTCGTTGGTATATCTGGGAGAATTCAATCACCAGATCACGAAGATGTTCACCAACATGCAGGAGGAGGAACTGACACGGAAGGATGAAGAACGCCAGACTGTTCGCCGGGTATACCACACCATGGTAGAAACCCTGCAGAACATGAACAAGCACTCGGACGAATTGATGGAGCCGGGGCAGGTAGGTAGCGGTTTCTTTGTGATCGGTAAGAAGGAGAACACCTACTACATTATTACATCCAACAAGATAGATAACAACAAGATTGAGGGGTTGAAAGCTGCTCTGGAGGAAGTAAACACTGCTTCTCCCGGTGAGCTTAAGCAGATGTTTAAGAAACAGATCAAAGAAGGAAGCCTTTCTGACAAAGGTGGTGCTGGTTTGGGCTTGATTGACATTGCTCGTAAATCTGGCTATCCGTTGGATTACCAATTCCTTCCCTTGGATGCTACCCACAGCTTTTTCATTCTGAAGGTAGAAATTCACGCCAAGAAGTCTGAAGCAGAATAAGCTCCATACGACATTCTCCGTCGGTGGACCGACGGAAATGAAAGCCTCCGTCGGGTAACTGCGGAGGCTTTCTTATTTTTGCAGCCCACTTAAACGATACCTACCATGTCCTCTGCGGAAAAGAACCTGAGCGATTACAGCAATAAGAACATCACCGACATCCAAGCCAAGCGCTTTGGCATAGTGGTAAGTGAATGGAATGAAGCCGTAACCGAAGCCTTGTATACGGGTGCATACGAAACGCTATTACAGCATGGCGCTCAGAAGGACAACATCCTGCGCGCCAATGTGCCCGGTAGTTATGAGCTCACTCTGGGTGCCCAATGGATGGCCCAGCGAGAGGATGTAGATGCCGTCATTTGCCTGGGCTGTGTCATCCAAGGTGAAACCCGGCACTTCGATTTTATATGCGATGCCGTGGCCCAAGGAGTCACTAATGTGAATCTTAAATACAACAAGCCCATCATTTTTGGAGTACTTACTCCCAATACTATGCAGCAAGCGCTGGACCGTGCGGGCGGTAAACATGGTAACAAAGGAGACGAGGCAGCCATTACGGCCATCAAAATGCTAGGCTTACAAGCACAATTACTTCCATGAAAATCATGAAATTTGGGGGCACCTCGGTGGGGAGCCCCGAACGTATCCGAGGCGTAGCCCGCCTGGTCTTGGATAATCCCGGACAAACCCTGGTAGTATTGTCCGCAAAATCGGGCACCACGAATGCACTTGTGGCCATTGGCGATTTGCTTCAACGACGAGAGCTGAGTGAGGCCCGTAAGCAAATCCGTGCTCTCCACAATGAATACGTGGCGTTTATCAAGGACCTTCTTCCTGAGAATCCTTATCAGGCGGAAGGGCTCCAGATTGTGGAGCGGCACTTTGGCTGGATGGAAAATCAAGCAGCCTGGCACCCCGCAGATGACACCCACCTCAAAGAACTATTGGCACAGGGTGAGTTGATGTCCACCCAGTTCTTCTGTTTGTACCTCAAACAGATGGGCGAGCAAGCCGTTTTGCTCCCGGCTCTGGACTTCATGCGCATCAATGAAGATGAGGAACCAGACATTCCCTATATTCAAGAGAAGCTGACCTCTTTGTTAGAGGAGCACCCAGGCCAAACCCTGTTTGTAACCCAGGGGTACATTGCTCTCAACCCTTTGGGCCGAGTAGATAACCTAAAACGTGGCGGTAGTGACTATACCGCTTCATTGATTGGTGCTGCCCTCAAAGCGGAAGAGACCCAAATCTGGACCGATATAGACGGTATGCACAACAACGACCCACGTTTTGTAGAGCCTACCTTCCCTATTGCTCAGCTGTCGTTCGATGAAGCGGCCGAGCTGGCTTACTTTGGAGCTAAGATTTTACATCCCGCTTCCATCCTGCCGGCGCAGAAATACAACATACCTGTCCGACTCAAAAACACCATGGACCCCGGTGCTTCTGGTACGCTCATTTCAGACCAGTCTAGTGGTCAGGGATTGAAAGCTATTGCTGCCAAAGACGGCATCACCGTCATAAAGATCAAAAGCACACGGATGTTGTTGGCCTATGGCTTTCTTCGCAAAGTGTTCGAGATCTTCGAAAAATTTAGTACCCCCATCGATATGATTACCACCTCTGAGGTGGCCGTCTCGCTCACCATCGACGATGCCTCTCGGTTGGTGGCCATCACGGAAGAACTACGCGGGTATGGTACTGTAGAGGTAGAACAAGACCAGACCATTGTGTGTATGGTAGGTGACCGGATTGCCGAAGACCAGCAAACGGTGGGCCGGGTGTTCCGTTCGTTGGAAGCCATTCCGTTGCGGATGATCTGCTATGGTGGTAGCCGACACAATATTTCGGTGTTGGTAAGCGCTGAACATAAGGTGCCTACCTTGCGCCAACTGAACCAAGGACTCTTTGAACTACATGCCGCTACGTAACGGTTATTTGAGCCGGTTGGCCCTTTGGGGGTTGTGCTTGTTTGGGCTTGTGAGTGCGCGCGCCTCACGGGCACAACCTCTACCCTTGGGTGCCTGGCGCACCCATTTCACGCACTTCAACGCCACTTCGGTTTTCCTGGCCGGAGACCGGGTTTATGCCGGCACTTCCAACAGCCTGTTTTACAGGGAAGATAATCAACTCGTTTCCCTCTCCAAGGGTGCCTCACTTAACGATGCTCACGTCACTGCCGGAGCCTACCAGTCAGCCACCGGCCTTACCTTCATTGGGTATGAAAATGGGAATATAGACTGGTTTGATGACGAAGAACTGGTCAACTTCCCACCCATCAAAAATGCATCCCGTACTGGTGATAAAGCCATTTATGATCTTTTCTTCCAGGGTGACACTGTTTATATCCTCAGTGGTGTGGGGGCTATCCTACTCAACCCTACCACCGAGCGAGTATTAGAATCGTGGATTCAGCTAGGACCCGATGCGGCCGATGCAGCCGTTTATGCTGGAGCCATTGTAGGAGATAGCATATGGCTAGCTACCGAGTTTGGCCTCATCCGCAATAGTCTCGATTTCTTCGTGAACCGGCAAGATTGGTCTACTTGGCAGCGGTTCAACCTACCGGATCAACCAAGAAATACCCCCGTACAGCAATTGGCCAGTACCGCCTCTTCTCTTTATGCTGCATCAGGCAATAATCAGTTGTATCGGTTAGAGGGGCAGAACTGGATTCTGGATCGAAGCTTCCCTACCGTGATACAGGCTACACGTACAGGAGCCAACGGTAGCTTGCTCATTTGCACCTCAGACACCCTGTATGTCAAAAGTGCCTCTGGAGATTGGTCTGCTCTGACTGGCGAATCCTGGTCTAACCTGGAAGATGCTCGGCAAGATGCCTCGGGTACTTTTTGGCTGGCCGACTTCGAGGCCGGTTTGGTTTGGGGTGACGGTACTACTTGGCAGTTTGGTTTTCCACCGGGGCCTACCACAGATCGAGTCAGTGAGTTTGCCGGTATTGGTGCCCAAATGGCTGCGGTACCAGGGGCTTATGCCAATGGGAATTCCCAGCAATTGCCCGGACAGCTATTGATGTGGTCAGGCACCGAATGGCTCACTGCGCAAAATGAAATACACCCTTCCGATTGGGCCACCGTGACCGCAAGTCCTTTTGGTGATTCTGTGGTAGTAGGGGCCTTTCCTACCGGTTTAATCACTCTGCCGGCTGATCTGGAAAATAGTCGATCCACCGTCGCTTCGGATGAACTATTTCAAACTGATATCCTTCCCCTGGGCATTGCGGATGTAGCCTATGACTTGTCAGGCAATCTGTACGTAGTCCAGCATCGAAGCAGTACACCCCTGTATCGAAGGAGTACCGATGGTGTCTGGACAACCTTTTCCATAGATCATCCCTCGGCCCAATTTCTAGAACAGATACAACCCTCGGTATATGGCTACCTTTTTCTTACCATAGCCGACTACGCGGGTGGGGGCATGTTGGTATATAATCCCGATTCGGGTTCGGTGCTGGAGCTTACGTCTAGCATTCACGATCTCCCTGGCAATACCATACATTCCCTGGCCGAGGATCAGGACGCCTTTCTTTGGGTATGTGGCAATGATGGAGTAGCAGTTTTCACCAATCCTAGCAGTGCTTTCGAGCCTGGTTTTACCGCAGAACGTCCAAGGATTGAGTTTCAGGAAGCATTTTTGGGTACCCAGGTTTACGACATAGCCTTTGATGGTGGAAACCGAGCGTGGTTGGCTACCGAACAAGGGGCCTGGCGATTAGACGGGCTGGGAGGGGACAATGCCTTGCAATTTACTTCCGAAAACAGCCCGTTCCCCTCCGACGTGGTTGTGAGAGTGGGGCACGTACCTACTACCGGCGAGGTGTTTTTCAACACCACAAACGGTACCGTTTCGTATCAGGGAGATGCGCCCTTGGGCGAAGCGCGACATACTACCATCAAGTTGTTCCCCAATCCTGTAGAGCCCAGCTTTACCGGAAGGGTAGCCATACAAGGGCTCCCACGTCAGGCCTACCTACGTGTCACCGATTTGGCGGGTAACCGTGTTCAGGATCTCCGTGCAGAAGGCAATACTGCTACCTTGGATCTTACCGACTTATCTGGTAATCGGGG
>DMST01000237.1:7997-16277 GCA_003454975.1 Cytophagales bacterium
ACCGACTTATCTGGTAATCGGGTACCAGCAGGAGTGTACTTGCTGGTCTCCTCATCAGTAGATGGTGAAGAATCGGTAGTGAGTCGTGTAGTAGTGAAAGAGTAATATGGCCAATACACTCACTACTAGGGCCGTAATATTCCAGTATATAAAGTACCGGGATACTTCTATTATTGTTAGAACCTATACCGAGCAGCAGGGCGCCCAAAGCTATGTAGTGAATGGCGTACGCAAAGCCAAAGCGCGTTATCCCATCGGCCTCTTTCAGCCCCTGGCTTTGGTGGAAATAGTAGGCTACCATTCCAAAGGGCGTGATCTACACCGGCTCAAGGAAATCAAACATCTAGTGCCTTATCAGAGTATTCCCTTTTCGCCTAAGAAATCGGGGATTGCCCTATTTCTGACCGAGTTGTTTCAAGAACTGTTTCGGGAAGAGCCGGAAAACGAACCTTTGTTTGCCTTCCTTTGGGAGGGATGCCAGGTGCTAGATACCCTTTCCTCAGTGTATGAAAATTATCACCTTCAGCTACTGTTGAAAATTGCGCGCTTCAGCGGCATTGGGGTGGTGTCCGCTGAGGAAATGTTTGCCCAAATGCATCATCTTCCCCCTGATCCTCACATAGCCCAAGAGGAGAAAGCCATCATCAATCGACTACTAAAAGAACCTTTTGGGTCCAACATCCCGTTGAACGGTCGCCTTCGTTCCAATATTCTGGAAAATTTGCTCGATTTCTACCGGGCTCACCTGGACCACCTCCGAGAGCTCAAAAGTCTGGAGGTGCTCCGGGAGATCATGCGTTAGTTTCTTGCTTGCTCACGAGCTCTATCTGCTTCCGCAGCAATATAGCCGAAGGAAGCCCAACTATTCGTTTTCAAAATACCCTCATAGTACGGCTTTGCAGCATCCATACCGGCGCTTTGGGCTGTAAAGGCTGCTACACCGTAGGCTTGAGCTACGGTAGCGGGGGTTACCTGCGAAAGATCCACCAAAGAATCGGCCGGTATCCCACCTTTGTAGAACTGGCAGGCACGCCAGTAACTGTGATTCTCAATTACTTCCAATGAGTCTGTGATGGCTGCCAAATAGCTCTCCGCCTCCTCTGCGCGGTCGAGTCTTCCCAAAATAAGCGTGATCCAGTGGGTAGCCGACACCAAATTATCGTCATTGCTTAGCTCAATGTTCAGGCAGTTTTGGTAAGAGGATAAGGCTTTTTCGTACTGTCCTGTCAGGTAGTAAGCTAGCCCCAGGTGATACCAAATGTTCCCGTGCCGTGTACTTACCGGTATGCCTTGGGGGTTGGGTGCTCCGTCTGGCTCCACTGAGTTTTCCGTTCCGGAAATGAGTTCAGCTGCTTTTTCCAAATCAGCAATGGCTTTGTCAAACTCCCGCACTGATATATACCGATGCCCCCGATGCCGATACAACCGTGCTTCTTCCGGATACAGTTCTATACCCGTGGTATACCAGTCTATGGCAGCGCGGTAATCACCCGTATAGCCAATGAATCGCCCTACCCAAATGAGGTTATCCAGAGAGCCCTCGGATTCGAAATTCTTCTTCGCTTCGCCCAATTTAGCAAGTTGTTCCAGGGAGGGGTCAGGAGTCAAAAACTGCCTGCCAAGCAAGGAGGTGGCTTGTGCCTTGGGGCCCGTGGAGTTTTCATTTTTTTCTTGTGGACCTTGGCAGCCTGTCCATCCCAGGATTACGATGAGCGATAATGGTAGAATACGGTACATGTTAAATGGATAAGTGAAATTCCTTTGAAAACTAAAACGCACTCCAAGCATTAGCTATATACTACTGTTTTTTGCTTTGAACCAGCTTTTATGCACTGAAAACAGTACATTGTACTTACCCAAGGCACAAAAGCCTTAATCGTTTTATGCCAAAATATGACTTTTCCTTACCTGACAACCAAAGCCGGTTGGACAAAATGCAGCAAGAGCTAGAAGCTCTGGAAGGGGAACGGCAGAAGATGCGGCACTGGAAGGAAAAGAAATGGTATACAGACCGTTTTCAAGACCAGGATACGAAGGAAAAATTTGGCAGTAAAGCGGTAGAAGTAGTCCTCAACCCCTCCATTCTTGCATGGGATAAAGACGAAAAATATGCTTTTACCCACAACGCGAAGAAAGCCTTTCAATTTCGCAGAGATATTCTCCAAGATCGATTCAGGCCCAGAACCTTCCAACTTCTAGGCGGTCTACTGTTAATGCTAGTTAGTGTGGTCGTATATGCACCAGTGGGCATGCCGCTTATGGTATTGTTTCTTATTGGCGGCGGTATCATGGCAAACCGGTTGTGGACAGAGTACCAAAGCACCAAGGCCTTTTTGGATGTTGTAGACCAAATGGCCTTCGAACTGAGTCAGGATCGTCTATTTAGGAAAGGAAATGCGAGTACCCATGCATTTATGTCATTTAAGAACATTCACTTCTTAGAAGAAATCTCCTTAGGTGTATTAGTGGGTACTTTTCACGACTCGGTCAATGTAAAGGAGGATATCCGTAGGGCCTTGGATGATCCTCAGTGGTTTCTGATACCCAAAACACTCCACGGGTATGAGATGATCCATCAATATCTTAAAGAGAATACAACCCTTCAGAAATGAAAAAAGCCACACATCGGTGTGGCTTTCCTATTTTAAATCAACGTGGAGTAGATTATTCTACCGTTACCGATTTTGCCAGGTTTCTAGGCTGATCCACATTGCAACCACGCATTACCGCAATGTGATAGCTCAGCAGTTGTAGAGGAATCACCGAAACCAAAGGCATCAGGCTCTCATCTGTGTGAGGTACCTCAATCACAAACTCAGCCATTTTAGGAATTAGTGAGTCCCCTTTGGTAACCACCGCAATCACACGACCTTTCCGTGCCACTACTTCCTGAATGTTAGAAACCACTTTGTCATAGGAGCTATCGCGCGTAGCGATGAACACGACCGGCATCTCTTGATCAATCAAAGCGATGGGCCCGTGCTTCATCTCGGCAGCTGGATAACCTTCCGCATGGATATAGGAAATCTCCTTAAGCTTCAAAGCACCCTCCAAAGCCACAGGGAAATTGTAACCCCGTCCCAAGTACAAGAAGTTAGAAGCATCTTTGAACGTATCTGCAATCGCCTCAATCTGTAGTGCCGTTTTCAGCACCTCTTCCACCTTGTTGGGGATTTGCTCCATCTCCACCAGTAGCTCATGAAAGCGAGAATCGGTAATAGTGCCTTTCTTGCGTGCTACCATCAGACCCATCATAAACAGCACGATAAGCTGAGCAGTAAAGGCTTTGGTAGAGGCCACACCAATCTCAGGGCCAGCGTGGGTGTAGGCACCCTCGTGCGAGGTGCGGGCAATAGAAGAACCCACTACATTTACTACCCCAAAAATGATCGCCCCCTTGGATTTGGCAAGCTCTATGGCCGCCAAGGTATCTGCAGTTTCACCAGACTGAGAAACCGCAATGACCACGTCCCCCTCTTTAATGATGGGGTTGCGGTATCGGAATTCAGAGGCATACTCTACCTCTACCGGGATCCGGCAATACTCTTCGAGGAAGTACTCCGCCACCAAGCAAGAGTGCCACGAAGTACCACAGGATACCATGATAATCCGCTCCGCCTTTTCCAACTTGTTGGCATATTCACGGATACCCCCCAATACCAAATGACCATTGGATGCATTGAGCCTACCACGCATACAATCGCTGATGGAGCGGGGTTGCTCAAAAATTTCCTTCAACATAAAGTGGTCATAGCCACTTTTTTCGATAGCTTCCAACTCCATTTCCAGCGTAGTGATGTAAGGGTTGGTAGGCACATCGTCGGTATTCCTAATGTCAAGAATACCATCGCGGATAGTGGCGATCTCATAATCATTGAGATAAACCACCTCATTGGTGTATTCTACAATAGGAGTGGCATCGGAGGCCAGGAAAAATTCATTTTTACCAAGACCGATTACCAAGGGACTACCCTTACGAGCCGCGATCAGCATGTTAGGATCATCCTTATCCATAATCACAATGGCGTAGGCCCCTACTACCTTGGTTAGCGCCACCCTGACAGCCTCTTCCAGAGGCAAATCATTGTTTCGACGAATATCTTCTATGAAGTGAATGAATACTTCGGAATCAGTTTCCGAATCAAACACATGACCCTTATTGAGTAGCTCCTGCTTTAGGGAGGCATAATTCTCAATAATTCCGTTATGGATAATGGCCAAGTTTTTGGTAGCAGAATAATGCGGATGAGCATTTTCATCATTGGGTTCGCCGTGGGTGGCCCAACGGGTGTGTCCAATACCAATGGTGCTGTTGAGATCCGTCTGATCCTTCAGGTATGCTTCCAGATCAGAAACTTTTCCTTTCTTCTTATAGACATTCAGTCCATCATTGAGCAGAGCAATACCGGCGCTATCGTATCCCCGGTATTCTAACCGCTTCAGCCCTTTGACGATCAACGGATGCGCTTGCCGATGACCTACATAAGCTACAATGCCACACATAATTCGTGTATTTAGACGTGTATAGTACTATTCGTTAGGATTGGTGAAATAGATGCGCAGTTTAAAATCAGCCTCATCGAGTTTCAAGGTCTGCAAACTGGCTCCCACCGCTAACGGGAGTAATAACAATTTTGGTTCCACAATCGTGCTATCGGCCACCAATTGTAAAAATGGGGTGATGGGGCCGTTAAAGGAAACCGCCGCCGAATCGAACTGAGGCTGAAAATAAACTACTTCTCCTGCCTGTGTAGGAATTTGCGGATTCAAGGGGTCATAAATCCCTTTTGGAGGGTTTATGTTAGACAATGCGGAGTCTGGGTAAATGCCCGGAATGAATCTACCGTCATTCCCAGTGATGTAAAAACGAATGTTTTCTAGGGTATTGCCCTCATCTGTTTCTTCTACATCAGACATTAAAATGTCCGCATAGTTTATCAAATTGGGAGGGATCGTATCAAAATAATTGCGGAAGTAGTCCAAATCGAGCAGCGTACCGAAGCCCACACCCGCCATTGCGAGTACTCTACCACCCCCATCTATTGGCGTGTAGGAGTCAGTGAGTGAGCCAACTGCGGAACCGTCGTTTTGAAATTCTAACTGGTGAAAGCCTCGGATAGAATTTCCACTGAATAGGATATCATACCGTTTGGAAACCGTATCCCCGGGTGAGCTGAAATACAGCGCCAAGCGTGAATCTGTCTCGGTACTGTTATTGATCCCAACCACTACATCATTGCTCACATCCGATTCCAATACTAGCCCTTTGTATACTTCATTGAACTCCGTTGTGTTTTTAAACACCGGATCCTGAGATATCATATTGGCCAGTAGCTCCTCACCCCAAGTATTATCCAATCTTAGAGAATACACCGTGTCCTCCTTAGTCCGGTCCACGGAAATAGTATTAGAGCCAACCAACTCGCCTTTGTTCAGAGATGACCCACTGTAATAGAGGACACTATTCTCGATGTTTTCCTGCTCATCTATCAGGTAGACAGAGAAGGTCTGGTTGGTGGTGACTTCTTGCTGAGCAGCCACATAATTTACCTCCCAAAAAATCACCAGGGAATCCACAGTAGCGTCTGCTTTCACCACCGGATCAGGAGTTTCCAGTGCCATTCGTACATAGGAAGTGGCTTGGACAGACCCTAACTCTGCATCGCGAAAATTACCCACCAGGAGCCTGCCGGTATTGGTAGTAGTGAAAGAATCTACCATTACCAACTCAGTGGGTAGAGAAAGCTCTACATAGTTAACCCCGATAAGATCTCTATCGGGGCCTACGGGTGAATCTATATCAGAGAGGGTTTGACAGGCCGCAAAGCCAATCAAGGCCGGCAGGAGTACTGCCGACCTTAGGGGGTTAACCCGCCAATTCATTATATAAGTTGTAGTACGATTCTGTAAAGTCGTCGTCCTTTTCAATCGTGTCCACTTTTTTGTCTCCGCTGAACTCGCTAAAGAGCTGCGTAAGGCTTTCGCTAAATTCTTCACCTGCTTTGATAACCGCATCTGCGTAATGAGCGCCAATTTTAATGAATCCTTGGAAATCTGCAGACTCCAGTGGAGTCAACATGCTATCTTCAATGTCAATCATTTTCACCTTCTCCATCAAGCTTCCGTCAAACTTGTGAGAAAACTCGTTGTTATAAACGGTGAAAATGGTTTGTGTATTCTTGAAAATCGGATCGTTCTTATAGGTCGTCTTGAGGTACAAGGGGATCAAACTAGTGATCCAGTCATTGCAGTGTACCACATCAGGAGCCCATCCCAGTTTCTTCACCGTTTCCAATACACCTTTGCAGAAGAAAATCGCACGCTCGTCATTATCCTCAAAAAACTTCTCGTCTTTATCGTGGAAAACAGACTTGCGGTGGAAATAATCTTCATTGTCAATGAAGTAGACCTGCAATTTTGCATTAGGGATGGAAGCCACCTTAATAGTTAATGGCTTTTCTTCATCGCCTACCGAGATATTGATGCCCGATAAACGTACAACCTCATGCAGCCGGTTTTTACGCTCGTTAATCAATCCAAACCGAGGTACCAGGATCCGAATCTCCATTCCACGCTCTTGCATGGCTTGAGGGAGTTTACGGACAAAATCGGCAACTTCGGATGTTTGTAGAAAGGGATTGATCTCACTGGCTACATAAAGTACACGAAGCTTAGACATATTCGTAAGGGATTTGATTTCTTCTGGAAATTGAGGTACAAAAGTACGAAAAACCCTTCGTTTTTCAAGATATTTACCGAACATACCCTTAGTTTTGCGGCCCTTTAGCCAATGGGATCATGGAGTTTTATGCCGACGTAGCTTCTTTACAGTCTGCCATGGCTGACCATCGCCGTGCTGGGCGGTCCATTGGTTTCTGTCCTACCATGGGGGCATTGCATCAAGGGCACCTTAGCCTAATTGAGGCTTCCAGAAAGGAAAATGACATCACCATCTGCAGCATTTATGTAAACCCCACCCAGTTTAATGATCCGGAAGACTTGCAGAAATACCCTCGCGAGTTGGACCGTGATCGTGATATGCTTGCTGAGGCTGGGTGTGATGGACTGTTCTTCCCTTCCGATGAAATGATGTACCCCAAACCCGCCGTAATGGCAATGCAGTTTGGCCCTCTTGAAAATGTAATGGAGGGAGTACACCGGGCCGGCCATTTCAACGGAGTAGGTTTAGTAGTAGCAAAGCTATTACATCTGGTAGGCCCTACTAGAGCCTATTTTGGGCAGAAGGACCTGCAACAATTCGCAGTGATCCGGCAAATGGTGGAAGATTTGATGTTCCCAGTGGACCTGGTTTGCGTTCCCATTGTTCGAGAATCAGACGGGCTAGCCATGTCTAGTCGCAATGCCCGTTTAAGTCCGGTTGCCAGGAAAACGGCAGCGCAGCTATATGCTTTCCTTCAGGAGGCACGAGAGCAGCTGTTGCAAGGCCGCAGCGTCATGAGCGTGGGCCAATGGGTGCGCGCTCAACTTGGAGAACACCGTGACATTAATTTAGAGTATTTCGAGATTGTTCATTCTCATACACTACAATCTATCAGTAAGATGAACTCTTCTGAGCCTACTTCGTTGTGTATAGCGGCATGGGTGGGAGGAGTACGATTAATTGACAATCTTACCGTGTAAGTAAAGTTTTCAGAACTAAAAAGTGCCATTCGAAAATCATGAACATTGAAGTAGTCAAGTCCAAAATTCACCGGTGCAAAATCACACAAGCAGAATTGCACTACGTAGGGTCGATCACTATCGACGAGGACCTGATGGATGCCGCGAATATCATTGAAAATGAAAAGGTACAGGTGGTCAACATCAATAATGGGGCACGCCTGGAGACCTACGTTATTAAAGGTGAGCGCGGTAGCAAAGAAATTTGCATGAATGGTCCTGCCGCACGCTTAGTACAGGTAGGAGATATCGTCATCATTATCTCCTATGCTTCTATGGATTTTGAAGAGGCAAAATCCTTTAAACCTACCTTGATCTTTCCTTCCGAAAATAACGAGGTATAATGGCCTCTTCCTCCCGCCGCCTTCGGAAAATCCTCCAATATGTGGTTTCCCTGGCTGCAGCTTTGGCGCTGCTATTCTGGGTCTTCCGAAAACAATCATGGGAGGATATATGGAGTAGGATAGCTGAGGTAGAGTGGTACCTCATTGTATTGTCACTCATTGTGGGGCTGTTGAGCCACTTAGTGCGGGCTTTTCGTTGGAATCTTCTTTTGGAGCCCCTAGGGTACCGCCCGCCAATAGGCCATACTTTCCTTTC
>DMST01000146.1:0-7984 GCA_003454975.1 Cytophagales bacterium
GCGCAAGCTGGGGGCTGATTTGGTGCCGGTAAAAATAGAAACCGAAATCCCCGTGGGGGCCCTTTCTTTTATTCTTACCTCCGAGTCGGCAGCGTCTTTTGATGAACTCACACGCAGCAACGAGGACGAACTGCTGGTTCGGCAGGACTCCTTTGCCTGGCCCAACACTTTTCGTAAAAACCGTTTTGTACCGGCCGTAGAATACATTCAGGCCAACCGGCTACGCCGCTTGTTAGCCCAGGAAATACATACTCTGTTTCAGGAGTATGATGTTATTGTAACTCCTAGTTTTGGAGGTGCTCAGTTGTTGATCACCAACCTTACGGGACAGCCCGTGGTAGTGGTGCCCAACGGTTTCCGTAAGAACGGGACTCCTACCAGTATTAGCTTTCTGGGTAACCTATATGATGAGGCCACTATTCTGGCCGTAGCTAAGGCCTATCAGGAAGCCACCGAGTGGGACGAGCGGCATCCCAAATTACCCAACTAAGCCAAGGTTTCAGTACTGGGGTCTAGGATGGCCCCGTGCACTTCAGCCTGAAGAAAATTCCACGGTCTTGCTGCCATTTTTTTATCTTTCTCCTGCGTGCAAAGATTTTGGAAATACATATTCCCTGCCATTTATGCTCTGTTGATCTACCTCACCATCCGAGTGATCAACGATACTTTTGATCGTAATTGGTATTTCTTTGATCGGCCGTTTTGGCTCAATTCTTTAGAAATTGTAGGTAGTGCGTTTTTTGGTTATTTCCTCGCAGCCATCCTGGCGCGTATGGAAAATGTGTATTTCAATCGCTTAGGAGGAGAGGTTACGGTTTCCCGAATCGCCAAAGAGTTATTCAGTGTGTTAGGTCTTACGGTAGCCTCGGTGCATGTCACTTTCATACCCCTAGCTGCGTTCACCGACGATGGACTGTCCTGGGCCGACTATGCACAGATCAACATCATTCCGTCGCTCTATGCGTTGCTATTTTACGGGGTGCGTCGCAGTAATTTTTATATCCAGCAGTATGTGGCCAGTAAGCGGAGACTGGACCAATTGGAGAAAGACAAACTGCAAAACGAATTGGATTTCCTCAAGGCGCAATTCAGCCCTCACTTTCTGTTCAACAGCTTGAATAATATTTATTTCCAGATGAATACGGATGTGCCTGCAGCACAAGCTAGTGTGCAGAAACTATCTGAACTACTCCGCTATCAACTCTATCAGGATCAGCAGCAGACCGTTCCTCTACGCAAAGAGTCCGACTTCATCCGATTGTATGCTCAAGTGCACAAACAACGTCGGGCTGAGGGGCTTTCGTTGTCATTAAAGCTAGCAGAATCTGATACTCTGATATATCCTCACCTGTTTCTGCCCTTAGTAGAAAATGCTTTCAAGTATGTGGAAGGGGCCACTCCTTTTTTGGAAATGACACTTACCGAAACCGATGGTTCGGTAGATTTCTGTATCCGCAATAGCTGCCGTGCAGGGCAAATGCCCCGGGCGGAGGGCATTGGTTTAAAAAACCTTAAGCGGAGATTGGATTTGCTGTACCCTGAAAACCATCGGCTCACTGCCGAGGAAGTAGAAGGGGTATTTACCGCCAGGTTAACTGTACAAGTAGCATGAACATCCGCTGTGTAATCACCGACGATGAGCCCATTGCGTTGCAGGGCATGCAGTCGTATGTTGAGAAGGTGCCTTATTTGGAATGTGTGGGTACGTACTCTTCGGCCTTGGATCTATTGGCAGATCTGGACGGAATAAAACCTGACCTGCTGCTATTGGATATTGAAATGCCTCACCTCACGGGTATAGAGTTACTGCAAAGTCTGTCTCAGCCCCCCCTGGTGATTTTCACTACGGCCTATGATCAATATGCTATCCAGGGTTTTGAGTTGGAGGTGGTAGATTATCTATTAAAGCCGATCGCCTTTCCCCGGTTTTTGCAAGCCATGGAGAAGGTAAAAAAGCGATTGGCCGTGCCAGAGGAGGATTGGTTCTTTGTAAAGACGGACCAACGTACGCTCAAACTCCGGTTTGCCGATATACTCTATGTAGAGGGAATGCAAAATTATGCTGTATTGCATACGCCATCCGGTCAGCACATTGCCCACCTTACCTTGAAATCCATGCTGGAACAACTACCCAAGGGCAAGTTCTTGCAGCCGCATAAGTCCTATTTAGTCAATATTGCTGCGGTGGAGGCAGTAGAGGGAAATCAGCTAGTGATAGGGGCCACAAAAATCCCGATTGGACGTACCAACCGGGAGGTAATCTTTGAGCAACTCATTCAGGCCCGGCTATTGAAGCGCTAGTGACTTAGCGTGACCAGATAAACTGTACCCCTACGCCGGCATTCAAACCTTGATTGAAGGAGGCATCGGGCTGATTCAGTGTTCGTCCGCTGCTATAGTTAACAAAAGTAGTGATGCCTACATGGTTAGCCAGCCAGTAGATTGCCCCTGCGCGGGCATTAAAATTTATACGCGTGCGGGAATCGGGATTCTGAAGAATGCCATTTTCCTGGGTGCGGCGGCTGGAGGCTGAAACTCCCACGCCGCCTGATAAGAAGGGCTGCCATGGACCATCACCAAAATAGTATGCTACGCTCGGGGCTACCTGCATGCCGTAGCTGAAGCTGCTGTAATTTTCGGTGCTGAACGAGTAAAAATTACCGCCTAGCTGGGTGCCCACCAACAGGTGATCGGTGAGAAAGATACCCACAATGGGGCTAATGGAAAGGCCAAAAGATCGTGAGTCTTCTTCGAAAGGGTCTGCTGTCAGGCTGACTCCTCCGCCTAAAGTGAGGTCTCCTTTCTTGGGCTGGGCGTAGGAGAGGGTAGCGGCTAAGAAAAGCCCCCAAAAGAGTAGGTGTTTCTGATATTTCATGGGAGAATAGGTATGGTGGAATGCTTTCGTTAAGATCAAAAATAATGCCCCATAGGGGTCAGTATTAGGCAAATTGTCGTGTCTTTGTATGAAAGGCAGGTATCCTATTTTAGGATTGCATTTGTGACGGTTGTCGGTCCTAGGGCAGTTGAGTAACCAACAGGAGGAAGGAAATAGGGAGGGCCTACTAGGCAATCCGTCCGTTCGTCATCCGGAATCGCTCTTCTTCTGGAAGTTGTATCTTTTAGCTGAAAGGTGAGCCTGCTACCAAGGAGCAGTGGAAAGTAGACTGCCCCAATAGTAAGACTACGGGGGCAGGTTCCTGAAATAGACTGCGTGTTATTGGCCCGCAAGGGCCGTCTTGCGGCTAAGCCCGCTGATATTCCACCGTACACCCAAAGAGGGCATGATGAAATCACCCCCGGATCTACTGTAGGTACCGTTGAAGGTGTGGAGGGTATGCCGGTACTTGGCCTCGGTGAATATGGACAAGTTTTCGGTAGCCCAATACTGAATGCCGAGGCCTAGGTCAGCCCCTAGGTCGGTGCCGGACAACCTTTCAATTTCGTTGCCCACAAAATCAGTAAGGATTCTGTTTCTACCATCCAAGCTCAGCCCTGTGAACACGTAGGGTTGCCATTTACCCTTGGTGATATTGTACCGGGCATAGACGCTAGTACTCCAAGAGTTGCCTAAGTTATCCTGGAAGTTAAAGGTGGAAACTGATCCGCCTAGTGTGGCTCCTACCTCAAATTTATCGGTGATCATGTAACCCCCCTGCAAGGTGAGGTCAGCCGTAACCCAAAGGCCTGCTGAACTAAGGCCGCCCACGGAGCGAGTCATGGCTCCCGCTACAAAATCGCCCTGTTTAGCTTGGCCGTAGGTAAGGGTTGAATAAAGCATGAGGGTGCTCAGCACCCACAATAATTTGGTTTGTCTCGTCATTCGAATGAGTAATACTTAGGTTGAAAATGATGTGCTACTACAGTTCCCCTTTGGGTACTTGTTTCATGCGATTGCGTCCGCTGATGTTCCACCGTATTCCTATAGTGGGCCCAATTAGGCCTCCCCTTGGGGTGGCATTCCCACCGAAATCCCTAAGCACCTGCTGGTATTTTAGTTCTCCAAAGATGGCGAGGTTCTCGGTAGCCCAATACTGTATCCCTGCACCAATATGGGCGCGTAATTGATTGCTATTGAATTGTTCGATAAAGGTACCGTCGAGGGTGTATTGCGGATAATTTACCCCGCCATAGCTAATGCCCCCGAATAGGTAAGGTTGCCATCTGCCTTCGGTAAGGTAATACCGCCCATAAACGCCGGCGTCCCAATTCTTAATTACTCCACGATTGAATCCATTGATACCTAAAGAGCCTTGTGCACTTACGCCTATTTCTAGTCGGTCGGTAAGCATGTATCCGCCTTGAAGGCCTAGATCAGCCCGGGCCACCACTCCAGAAAATCCGCCCCATCCGATAGAGGACTTCGTCATGGCCGCTGTAACAAAATCACCTTTTTTTGCTTGGCCGAAGGTGAAGGTGGAGCATAGCATAAGGGCTGCCAGGGCCCATAAAAATTTGGGTTGTTGTGTCATCTAAATTATGTGGGTTTGGGTTGAAAATGACCTTGTCTTACAGATGGCTTAAATGAGGTATATGTATTGGAGTCTGTTGTTCAGGGGTATATTAATTGATTTATCGGTCTTTATCTTGTTTGATTGGGTTGGGGAGGTGGCTAAATCCTCTCGTGTCTTTTTTTCTGTTTGAGAGGGAAATGCCAAACTAGGGGACTTGAAAATCGGCACGAAATGAAATTCTTTTACAATGAAATTTTCAACAAGTATTTCAACCCAAATTAAAGATTCAATGAAAAAGTTAAGTCTATTCGCCATAATGGCGGTATTTGCTTTGGTTTCATGTACTACCGAAGAGCCAGCTGTAGAGTCATTTTCAGCTATCGATCAATTGCACCAGTATTTTGTAAGCCTAGGTTACCAAGTAGAGGTTGTTGATTCGCAGAATTTGCAAGTATCAGGGATGGAAAACCCTGAAGACTTGGAACTCGCATTAGCTACTTACACGAGTGATCGAATTGTGGATCCTGCTGACTATGGTTTGGCAGCAGAATACCCCACCGATAAAGCCAGTACTAATTCTCGTGCTGAAGAGACTTGTTATTCGGGGGATTTCTATGCTCTCAGTAAGGAAATTTGTTATGCTACTGTTTGCCTGGCAGATAATGGGTGGCCCACAAGATCCTTTACTACCTGTGTAGAAGTTTTCTAATATTTAGAGAGGTGTTATAATTGGCTAAATTATCATTGGCCAAAATGGATTTTGCCCAGACATCCTTTAGGTGCTGGGCTTTTTTTAATTCTCTAAAGTCCTTGCTAAAAAACACCTTAACCTTCTTAGATGATACTGCTAGGTACTCTGAAAAGTATCAGAAGTTCTAGTAGCTTGATTAAGCTATTTTCATCTGTGTAAGTGGGGCTCTTTTGAATTTATTTGGGGTAGGTAGAGCCACCTAAAGTGGCTCTACCAACGCTATGATATCTTACACTCCACATTAGGCATGGCCTCTAAGGCATCCAGAAGGTCATTGCCGGGGGCTACCTTGAATTTGCGGCTCATCAGCTCTACCGCCAAGCCGGAGCCGTCCTCCGGATCGAAGACGTTGAAACGCAGATCGCAAGGGCCAGGGTACTTCTCTACCAAGCCCATTAGGCCGTTGATCAGCTTTTCATCTACGGCCGTGATGGGTACCGAGAGGCTCAGCATTCCCGTACGTTTCTCACGAATCTCACTCAGCAGATCAATGGCGTCGATCTTAAATTCCAGCTGTCCATCGCCCCAGGGTTTGTTCTTCACCCGACCGGTGATAAACAGGAACCAGCCCACTTCCATAAACTTCTTCAGGCGCATGTAGTCGTCCCCGAACAAGTAGAAGCTGTGGGTGCTGCTGTAGTCCTCCATGTTCAGGATGCCGAAAGGCTTCCCGTTTTTGGTAGTCCGGTGGGCTACGTCACTCACCGCTCCTCCTAGCCGTACTTCGCCCTTGCTTTGGAGGGCCGGTATATCGTCTAGCAGATCAAAGGTGGCGTTAGTATAGGTCTTGAGTTCGTACTTAAACTGGTCTAGCGGGTGGCCGGTGATAAAGAGCCCCACCACCTCTTTTTCCAGGTTCAGCTTCTGAATCTCGCCGTAGGGCTCCATCTCCGGTATCCGGGGTGTGGGTACGTCTACTCCAGAGTCTCCCCCGAAGAGCGAGCCTTGCGCACTCTGCTCCTCTAGCTGTTTCTTTTGGGCATATTTCACCGCCTTCTCAATCAGCGTTACGTCCCCATCGGGAGCCTCCAGGTACTGGCGGCGGTGAAACTCCGTGAAGAGATCGAAGGCTCCGGCTTGCGCTAGCACTTCCATCGTCTTCTTGTTCATCGCCTTCAGGTTTACCCGCTCTATGAAGTCGAAAAAGCTCTTGAACGGTCCGTTGGCGGTCCGCTCCTCTATCAGGCTCAGGGCGGCGGCTTCACCGGCGCCCTTCAATGCACCCAGCCCAATGCGGATTTCTCCTTGGTCGTTTACGGAGAAAATTACGTCCGATTCGTTCACGTCCGGGCCCAATACCTTGATACCCATGCTCCGGCACTCCTCCATGAAGAAGGTCACCTTCTCAATGTTATTCTGGTTGTGCGTGAGCACCGCGGCCATGTACTCCGGGGGGTAGTTGGCCTTCAGGTAGGCCGTGTGGTAGGCCACCACGCTGTAGCACGTACTGTGACTTTTGTTAAAGGCGTAGGCCGCAAACGCTTCCCAGTCCTTCCATACCTTTTCCAGCTTGTCCTTGGGGTGGCCGTTTTTCTCGCCGCGCTCAATGAAGTCAGGCTTCATCTTATCGATGATGTCCTTCTTTTTCTTACCCATCGCTTTCCGCAGCACATCGGCCTCACCCTTCGTAAAGTTGGCCAGCTTTTGCGAGAGGCGCATTACTTGCTCCTGATAGACCGTAATGCCGTACGTTTCGCCCAGGTACTCCTCCATATCCGGCAGGTCATACTCCACCTGCTTCCGGCCGTGCTTCCGCTCTACGAACTCTGGGATGTACTCTAGTGGCCCCGGACGGTACAGGGCGTTCATGGCGATGAGGTCCTCAAACTTATCCGGCTTCAGGTCACGCAGGTACTTCTGCATACCACCCGACTCAAACTGGAACGTACCGTTGGTCTTTCCAGCCTGGTACAGCTCGTAAGTCTTTTCGTCCGTCAAGGGAATATCATCCGTGATGATCTCCACCCCGTGCCGCTCTTTGATCAGCTTACAGGCCGTTTTGATGATGGTGAGCGTCTTCAGCCCCAGGAAGTCCATCTTCAGCATGCCCGCATCCTCTACCACGCTGTTGTCAAACTGCGTCACCAGCAGGTCGGCGTCCTTCGCTACCGTTACGGGGATGTACTTACGGATGTCATCCGGGGTGATAATCACCCCACAGGCGTGGATGCCCGTGTTTCGGATGCTGCCTTCCAGCTTGATGGCCTGGCGTAGCACGTCACTTTTGAGTCCTTTGCCCCGGCGCAGCTGGTCCAGCTCGCCCACCTCTTTGAAGGCCTTGTCCAGCGTGGTGCCCGGCCGCTCCGGTACCATCTTGGCAACCTCATTGGTGTCGGCCAGGGGCAGCTCCAGCACCCGGCCCGTATCCTTAATGGAAGACTTGGCTGCCATGGTACCGTAGGTGATGATGTGGCTTACCTGGTTGAAGCCGTATTTGTCTACCACCCACTTGATCACCGCATCCCGACCTTCGTCGTCAAAGTCAATATCAATATCGGGCAGCGACACCCGGTCAGGATTCAGGAATCTCTCAAACAGCAAGTCGTAGGCAATGGGGTCCACATTGGTGATCCCGATGCAGTAGGCTACCGCCGATCCGGCGGCTGATCCCCGGCCGGGGCCCACGCTTACGCCCATCTCGCGGGCGGCCGTGGTAAAGTCCTGCACAATCAGGAAGTAGCCGGGATACCCTGTATTGGCGATGGTGGCCAGCTCAAAGTCCAGCCGCTCGCGAATGTCGTCCGTGATCTCGCCGTAGCGCTTTTTGGCACCCTCGTAGGTG
>DMST01000146.1:8018-9505 GCA_003454975.1 Cytophagales bacterium
ACCCTCGTAGGTGAGGTGCTTCAGGAAGGCGTTCTCCCCGTTCTTAGTGCCGTTCTCCCGGTCTGTGGGGTCCACAAACTCCTGCGGAATATCAAACTCCGGCAGCAGTACGTCGCGCTTCAGCGTATAGCCCTCGCACTTATCCAGAATCTCGCTGATGTTCTCAATCGCTTCGGGCACGTCTGCGAAGAGCTTTTTCATCTCCTCCTCGCTCTTGTAGTAGTACTGGTCGTTGGGCAGGGCGAAGCGCTTGCCGCGGCCGCGGCCTACGGGGTCGCTCAGCTTGTTGCCGTCCTTTACGGCCAGCAGAATCTCGTGCGCCGTGCTGTCCTCCTGCTTCAGGTAGTGTACCTGATTGCTGGCGATTACCTTCACCCCATACTTCTTGGCAAAACCCATCAGTACCTCGTTTACCTTGTCCTCTTCCGGCAGGCCGTGGCGCAGCAGCGTAATGTAGTAGTCCTCGCCAAACAGGTCGAGCCACCACTTGAAGGCCTCCTCAGCCACGGATTCCCCCTGGTTCAGGATCAGGTTGGGCACCTCGCCGCCCAGGCCGCCAGTAAAGGCCATCACGTCGCCTTTGTAGTCCCGGATCAGGTCCTTATCAATCCGGGGGTAGATGCCGTACAGCCCCTCAATGTAGCCGCGCGAGCTCAGGAAGGCCAGGTTGTGGTAGCCCGCCTTGTTCTTAGCAATCAGCAGCTGCTGAAACTTACGGTCGGGGTCCTCCTTGGTAAACTTCGTTTTGGTGCGCTCCTCCGCCACCCAAAACTCACAGCCCAGGATGGGCTTCAGACCGGCTCCGTTAGCGGCATCCACAAATTTGTAGGCGCCCATCATGTTGCCCTGGTCCGTCATGCAGACGGCCGGTAGCTCCCATTCGGTAGCCTTTTTCACCAGCGCCTTCACGTTGGTCGTCGCATTCAGGATGGTGTACTCTGTATGCACGTGCAGGTGCACAAAAGGACCTTTGATGTCCTTGATGTCTACCTTTTTACCAAGTCGGGCACCACCGCTGTCCTGCTTGGCAAAGTTGGCCGCGTCCAGCTTGGGCGCCTCGTAGGTGATGTCCTCCTTGGCAACCCCGCCCAGCGGTTTGCTCACCCCGTGCGTCAGCAGGCCGAAGAAACAGCGTGCCGTCGCGTCTACGTCATAGGCCGCGTCGTGCGCATCGGCAAAGGGTACGCCAAATAGCTTTTGGTGCAGTTCCGTCAGTGTGGGCCACTTGTACTTACCGCCCCGGCCACCGGGTATGGCGCAGAACTCCGTACTTTCCAGCTTAGTGTCGTAGTCCGTCTTGGCCTCCAGCACGTTCTCCATCTCGCAGCGCAGGTACTCACAACCCACAATGGCGTTGTCAAACTCCAGTTTGTGGCCGATGGTCCATTCCGCTTGCGCTACGTCCTGCTGAAACATCTCTAGCACCTCCGCCAGCGGCTTGCCCTCCTCGTGGGCCCGCTGGGTGCTGATGCCGTGTACCTTCTCCG
>DMST01000148.1:0-172 GCA_003454975.1 Cytophagales bacterium
ACGGGCAAGGTAGCTATAGCGGTACGGTGGCGGTGCCCTCGGGAGCTTCCCTGGGCAACACCCGCATGCGGGTGCGGGTGCTCTACAGCCAGACCCAGACGCCCTGTGACGACGAGTGGTTTGGCGAAACGGAGGACTACAACGTGCTGGTGATTTCGGGTGCGGCGGGCCT
>DMST01000148.1:234-7880 GCA_003454975.1 Cytophagales bacterium
CTCACCTGGAACCCCAACGCTAAGGTATACCCCAACCCTAACAACGGGCAGTTTACCGTAAGCCTGGCCCTGGGTGATCAGATGCAGACGGTCACCATAGCGGTGCTAGATGCGCTGGGCCGTGAGGTGTACCGTGTCCGGAAAACGGATATGGGCCTCTCTGAAACGGCGCTTTCGCTGGGGCGCATTCCCGGCGGTATTTACCTGCTCCGCGTTACCAGCGACTCCGACGTGCTGCTGCACCAGCAGAAGATCACGATCAGGGATTAAGGGAGTGGCTCGGTTGATCAAATGAGTACGAATGATCCGAATAGTGATAGGTTATTTAAATTGATTGGCACCATAAACGGCTCTGGGGTTTCCCCGGGGCCGTTTTTTTCTCAAGGAAGGCAGGTGCGGCTGCGAAATAGCATTCCCCTGACCAGCATGGAGGGGCTCTTCCTTCGCTCTCCTATGCGCATCCCAACACCAAAGGCGACTTGGTTATGCCTCTCACTACCCGGTTCCCTGTCCGAAAAACGAAACGGAGTGTCCGGAATCGAACTGTCCCAGGGGCGGAGACCAAGCCAGCCTTGCATTTCCAGTATCAGCGGCACTCCGAAAAAGCTATTTAGTAGGCAAAAGGCTACACGTTTTTGTCATTTCGTCCCAAAAATGGGTCAAATACCTCGCACTGCGAAAAAAAGCGGTAGCCGGTTCACTATTGGCCCGGTTGTTGCCTTTCACTGATTGGTTTAACCGGAGTGGGAGATCCTCTTCGGGTTTACAATTGGTTAATTTGATTGGTATTTAGGAACGGTCCGTGGGTTTCCCAGGGACCGTTTTTTTTATCCCAATTATTGCCGTAAAAGCCACTTCCGCTTTTAATCGCATTTTAATTCAGTAGGTACATGGATTATCTTAGCCCAAGGAAAAACCAGCACGACTATGAGCACAATGGACGAAGTGATAAAAAGTGGGGACCTATCAAAGCTGTTTTCGCTTTCGGATACTGTCGATTTTTCTATCGCCCTGATGGAAATGTTAAGTGCAAAATGCGACTATGATCCTGAGTTGCTCAATCCTACACAAAGGATTTTGTTTTTGTGTATCCAGATAGAAAATTCCGGACAGGCTGATACCATTCTCAACTTCCTTCAAGAGGATTACCCCGCTTATTCTCAGGAAGTGGTAGAGGCCCTGAAGGCCATTGGCGCTACCAAGTCCGCCTATTATATTCAAGAAGCCATTGGCCTGTTGCCCACCAACGGCGAATCGTTTTTCGACCATGCTACAGAGGCTACCCAACAGCGCATGATGCAATTGGATAGTCAATTTTCGGATTATCCCGATGGTCCCATGCCGGAGTTGTACCGCAGCTTTGCCGTGGCGCACCGGGAGGACTTTTAGGCTCACCTTCTTTCGATGGTGTAATGCCTGTTCCGATAACCCTAATAACCACAGTAACTTACTTTCCTTCAGTAGATCAGAGGCGTGGACGCCCGCTCAGTCACTTTTACTTTCACCAAAAAACCGACAACCACTCCTCCGCTACCCATCCAGGACTACCAGTCTGCGAGATGCTTGTCCATTCGTGTCAGGCCTGCACTAGAATTATCCAAACCATACTATTTTTAGGGAAACTGGAGCAGCGTTATGATGATGAAGCAGAGGATTTTTTTACTCATACTATTTCTCCCCTTAGCCGGATTTGCCCAAACCTACTACATCCCTTCTCCTCAGCCCCTGCTAGATAGCCTATGGCAAACGCTAGAAGGAAGTCCTTCTGATAGTGCGAGGATGATACTCTTGAACGATCTGGCCTCCAGGCTGATCCAAAATCAAGAGGTAGAGACCTTGGGCAAGGTACTTGGCCAGCTTGAGCAAATTGAAGATCCGGCCTACTACACGCTGGCTCAACATACTATTCTGCATTTGAAAGGGGCCCAGCAGCAGGCCGCCAAAGAGTACGATTCCGCTATTTACTACTATGATACCGCGTTCTCCTGGTTTCAGGAAAATCCTACAACTGATTTCTTTTACCACCATTATATAGGCTTGGGCATCTGCTTCGAAAAAACAAACCAAATAGACCGGGCCAATGCGTACTATCAGCAAGCGCACACCCTTTTTCATGCGGTAGGGCAAACGAAGGCCGCTAGCACCTTGCTTTGGGAATTGATCATGTTATCCAAGCGGAACAGTAACTATTACCTGGCTTATAAGGTGTCCCATCAACGACTGGACTACCTCACGGAGAACCAGCTGCCCAAAGCCAGTGCATTCAACTCTTTGGGGGTATATTACCAGACGAGCAATGACTACCCCAAGGCCATTCATTATTATACCGAGGCTCTACTAGCCGCCGAGTCTGAAAATAACGCACGCCTTAAAGCTACTGCCTTGTCCAATGCGGCCAATATAAAAGCGCGGGTAGGAGACTACAATGCCGCCATTAGCTACACTAGAAGGGCGCTAGAGATAAAACGCAGCATAGGTGACCTGGAGGCCTTAGGGCTAGACCTATCGGATATTGTCGGGTATTACTCCACTGTAGATTTAGTAGACAGTGCCACTTATTTCCTGGATTCTGCCATTGTGGTTGCTGAAAAAATCCAGTCACCGTCCGTCCTGAGCCAGGCGTATTTACACAAATCCTTTCTGATGAAAAAGTGGGGCCAACTAGACTCTACCTTACACTACCGGAAGTTGGCTCTTGAAAACATAATAAAAGTGGGTCATGCCCAAATTATTTCTAGGAATTACTATCTCTTAGGGGAGGCCTATTTCTTGTTAGGTCAGGCAGAACAAGGCATTCTTCATATGGAACGGGGGGTTGAGCTGGCCAAGGAAACCTCCAATTGGTTATCGGTGATAAGTGCCTCCCGCTACCTGTCCCGGTATTATGACTCCGTCGGGGCTTTCGAGAAAGCCTATGAGTATATGGCCGAGTATGCGGCGGCCAAAGACTCCTCCAATCTGGAGAGCCTGGATGCGGCCTTGTTGGAGCAAGAACTCCGCTACCAGTACGAAACCCAGCGCATTGCCGATAGCATCCAAAGCCTGGAAGCATCAAAGGTGCAGGCTGCCCAACTAGAAGCGGCTCTGGCCCGGCAAGCGGTAGAAACTCAAAAAGCGCAAATTGCCATGATCGGCGGCGGTAGCTTGCTCGTTCTGGGTATCTCCGGCATGTGGATTGCCTTTACCTATCGGCAGCGGCGCCAAAGAGAAAGCTTTGAGCGGTCCTTATTAGACTACCAGCTAAAAGCCTTACGGGCCCAGATCAACCCGCACTTCTTGTTCAATGCCATGGCGAGTATTCAGCGGTATATTCTCAACCATGACCGCAAGGAAGCCAACGACTACCTGACCAAGTTTAGTCGGTTTATGCGGCTGGTGCTCTATCATTCGGATAAGATGGTGCTTACCCTGGCAGAGGAGCTGAAGGGCCTGCAACAATACCTGGAAATAGAACAGATTCGGTTGGGGAAGCGACTGAATTGGTCTTTTGAGGTAGCCGATTCGGTGGATGCGGATGCCGTAGAGTTCCCCAGCATGCTGCTGCAGACCTTTGCCGAGAATGCCGTCTGGCACGGGTTGTCGCCCAAAGAAGAGGGAGAGGGGCGGCTGGCCATTCGGGTGTTCAGTACTGATACCGGCTGGGCCCTTCACCTGGAAGATAACGGCATAGGTAGAGAGGCCGCCCGCAACCACCATGCCCGCCCCGGGCACCAGAGCAAAGGCCTGCAGATGATAGCCGACAAGATGAATCTCTTTAACTTGAGTCGGCCCGAAACAATCACCTATCAGGTAGAAGATTTAGTAGATAAGTATGGGAACGCCCTCGGGACCCGCGTGGTCATTGACGTACGTCAGCCCTGAACTCAGTAGTCAACTTTTACCCATTTCTATCTACAGACAAACAGACTACCCCTCGTGCACTTTGGTAGAAAAATGGCTGGCCCATAGTAGTTTAGAATTGCTTGATGTGTAGTTTGGCAAGCAGCATATTTGTAAGAAAAAATGGATCAAGCGGAATACAAAAAACGGTTTGGTGAAGAAGATGCGGTAGGATGGTTGAGTATCGATAAAGTCACCGAAGCGTTATATCCTGGTCAGGAGCCCAGGCATTTTGGAACCGTTGTCAAGTATATGATGGGAGGACCGGATCCTCTGGATGGCGTGAGCATCTTCACCGCTCAACGCCAGCAGGAGCACTTGCATTTGGTTTCCTATGGCATGTCAAATCTCTACTATGATGAAAAAGCTGCCGGTGGAGAATTTAGTGGCTGGGGGTTTGAATTTACCTTTCGCCTAGTCCCCTTTGACGAAGATCATGGTGACCCCAAATGGGCAATCTCGTTGATGCAAAACCTGGGGAAATATGTCTTCAATAGTAAGAAGTGGTTTGAAGAGTATCACTTCATTCCGGCGAACGGCCCCATTCGGTTGGATACCGAAACCGAAATTACTGCCGTCGCTTTTGTTCAAGACCCTGAAATGGGTACCATCAATACCCCTCATGGTCAGGTACAATTTCTACAGTTGGTAGGCATCACGGCTGCGGAATATGAAGTATTGAAAAAGAACCCGAAGACTACCGAGACCAAAAAGCTATTGGGCCAACTGAAAAAAGACAATCCGTTATTGATTACGGACTTGAAGAGAAAGTAGAAGCAAAAAAAGGGCGGAATCTATGCCTTCCTCCACTCCCCTGTGGCCTGAGGAACCGGATTCAAACCACGCGCTCACACCTATGCCAGTAGCATCCTCAGCCATGATTGGCTAACTTGAGCGGTCCATGCAGCTAACGGAAGAGCAACGGGAGATCATTGCCTCTACGGGCGACATCAAGATCAATGCGGTGGCAGGCTCGGGGAAGACCACAACGGTGATTGAGTATGCGAAAGCGCGTCCCAAAACCAGTAAAATCCTCTATCTGGCCTTTAACCGATCGGTGCGGCTGGAAGCCCAAAAGAAGTTTGCGGACCAAGGCCTGAGCAACGTGACCGTAGAAACGGCCCACTCGCTGGCCTACCGTCACGTGGTGCGCAGATACGGCTACAAGGTGCACCCCCACGGCTACAAGACCCACGAGATTGCCGAGATCCTGGGCCTGCAAGGCGGTGGGAGCGGGGAGAAGCACGCCGAGTACATTGTAGCCAATCACATCAACCGATTTATTGCCTACTTCTGCAATAGCGACGAACGCCGGGTGCAGTCACTAAACTACCTGGACCTGATCTCGGATTCCAAGGCCAAAGCCTTTGTGAAGTCGGCTTATGACTACATAGAGAAACAAACGCGCGTCTTTCTGGCCAAGATGGACAAGGGTGAGATTGACATCACGCACGACTTTTACCTGAAGAAGTTCCAGCTTTCCCAGCCCCAGCTACCCTACGACTACATCCTGTTCGATGAGGGGCAGGACGCCTCTGCCACCATGCTGGACGTGTTTTTTCGGCAGCAAGCTACCAAGGTGATTGTGGGCGATACCCACCAGCAGATCTACGGCTGGCGGTACGCTATCAACTCCCTGGAGAAGGCAGACTTTACTACCTACCACCTTTCTGCCAGCTTCCGGTTTGGGCAGGACATTGCCAATCTGGCCATGGGCGTATTGCAATGGAAAGAGATGTTGGGCACGGCGACCAAGCTCCAGATCAAAGGCCAGGGTACCCCGGTAACGTCCCCACCGCGCGCCATTCTGGCCCGGACCAATTTGGGCCTGCTGCTGCGGGCCATCGAGTACGTATCGGACGGCAAGCTGGGTAAGGACATCTACTTTGAAGGCAACATCAACTCCTATACCTACGCCGACGAGGGGGCCTCGCTGTATGACGTCCTGAACCTGTTCAACGGCCAGCGGGGCCGTATCCGCGACAAGCTGATCGCTCAAATGCGCGATATGCCCGATCTGGAGGAGTACATTGAGCAGACCGAGGACGGGCAGCTGGGCATGATGGTGGAGATTGTGAAAGAGTATGGCAACCGCATCCCAGGGCTGATTCAGACGATCAAAGACCGGCACATCGAGGAAGAGGACAAGACCCAGGCGAAGATGGTGTTCTCCACGGTGCACCGCTGCAAGGGCATGGAATACGATGCCATTGAGCTAGTAAACGACTTTACCAACGAGGAGAAGCTAGGCAAACTGCTGGATGAGGTGGGACTGGACAACCTGGAGCTAGACAAGCTCAACGAGGAGATCAACCTGCTGTACGTAGCCATTACTCGCACCCGAGGTGACCTGCACATACCTGAGACGCTGCTGCCCACTGATTTCCCCGAGTCGGAGCGTATCCACGTGATTCCGGTAGAAGAGGAGGAGGAAGAAGCGGACCCTTGGGAAGACCTTGACCTGGCACCCAAACCGCCCAAGCGGAAAAGGAGGGAGCATAAGGTAAAAAAAGAGCCGTCGGTAGAAGAGAAAAGCCCCCGGCATGCCGCGAACTTCTCTCCTTGGACCCCCGAACAGGACGAGGAGCTAACCGTACAGTATTGCGAAGGGGCAAAAATAAAAGACATGGCTAACCACTTTGGGCGCAGCCCCGGGGCCATCCGTGCCCGCATTACAAAGCTGGAACTGCGGGATAAATATTGAAAATGAGAATACAGTAAACAGGAGTCAGAAAACAGAAGAATTCTGTAAGGGTGTAGAATGCTACGCCTAGCCCTCATGTAAAGATATGTAGCGGTCGGTCGCGACCGACCTTATTATTTATATTGACGATTACCGAATGGATGAATCCAGTCATTATCAATTATTAATTGTTTCCAATAAACTGCAGCAAAGCCTCCCAGGACTGGCTGGCAGCAAGAGCGTTGCCCTTGTCCGTACCGCCACGGGCCGAACTGCCAGAGTAGTCTTCGGGCGGCAGGAAGGGGATGCCGCAGCCCTGTCCGCCCCCGGCAAAGTTATGCCCCGCGTTGGGGTAGCTTAGGTGCCGAAACTCATAAGCGAAATCGTTCGTGCGTAGCCGTTCCATCATGCGCTCCGCCATCATAGCCGAGGGCCAGGTCTGGTCATCCTCGCCGCTGATGAACAGAATGGGGCATTGGATGTTCTCCACGGCAATGCTGGCGGCCTCTATCATCGGTTCGTTGCTGAAGGCACTCGCGAACTTGGGGCCATCGCGGTACTGCTCACCGCGGGCGGCCATCTCCTCTTCCAGCCGGCGGCTGTCCTCGTCGGTATACTCCGCATAGGGGAAGCCTTCGCCCTGGTAGCTAAAGGAGGACTTGCCGTCTTCCCAGCCGAACCACACCACACTGCTGGGCGCCTCGGCCACCACGTAGGCCAACCCCGGGTAGTGGGCACCATACAGCAAGGCCAGCTCCGAACCCATAGACCGCCCCATGATGCCGATCCGGTCCGGCTGTACCGAGGGCAAGGAGGCCAACCACGCATGTGCCCTGTGCACGTACTAAAGCGGAATCTCGAGGATGCCGTCAGGCAGGCCTTCGTAGCGGAAGTACTTCAGGTTGAGCACCACATAGCCTGCTGAAGCCAGTAAGGAAGACCGCTCGGACCGGAAACCACCGCCTGAGCCGCCCAGAAAGATGATGGCCGGTTTGGGACCAGCACCCGGCGGCACGTACAAGTCTGCCACTACACTATCGCGCCGGGTGATGTACTCAATGCCCAGCGCGGCTAGCTCCCGCGT
>DMST01000148.1:7944-8806 GCA_003454975.1 Cytophagales bacterium
GGCCACCGCACTGTCGCCAGTCCATAGCTCCACCGTGGCCGTATAGCCACTTCCGGTAGCTATCTGGTGGTCGTCTGCACTCTTCATGGACCACAGCAGGCCCATCGGATAGGTTCCCTGGTAGGTGCCTTCCAGGGCGGGTGTCAGCTCTGGATTTACCACCCCCTGGGGATTGGCTTCATACCGGGCTTCCGAAGCCCACTGATTTTCTTCGGCATCTACAGCCTGCACCTTCAGCCATACGGACTGGCCAGGCTGCAGGCCTTCGGCCCGGATCTGCAGCGGATGGTGGTAGAGGCTGGTATCAGGAGAGACCACTAGTTTAGGCGAGGGCTGGCTAGTGGGACCACAGCTAGCCAACAGGTTCAGGCCAAGCAGTGCACAGAGGGAGAGTCGGGAGAGAAACATGTGATATCGTTTGGGACCTAACCAAAATAGAGACCGAAATTGAGATCACCCAACACGATGAGGTTTAGTTCAAATTATGCCGTTTTCAGAGTAACAAATCAGGCGCTTACTCGTCTCGGAAAGAAACAAAATCCACCACAACATGACTACCCCCAAGATCGGCGGCATTGCCGGTATTATCGAAGCCCTGCTGTACGTCATTGGCTTTGTCTTCCTAGCCCTCGTGTTTGGCCCAGCGATGGCAGAAGGTACCTCTGACCTGGACAAACTCAGCTTTGTTTTAGAAAACAAGACCCTCTATCAGGTCTGGAACTTACTGATCTACGTGGTTTTCGGCTTGGTACTTATCCCGCTCACCATCGCCATCAACGGTCACTTCCAAAGCGGATCGCTGATGAGCAGCAAGGTAGCGCCCGTGCTGGGCTTCATCTGGGCGGTGCTGGTGATTGCCAGC
>DMST01000475.1:0-10944 GCA_003454975.1 Cytophagales bacterium
GTACCATAGGTTGGAGAGGAAGGCGATTAAGTTAGGAGAGACGTCTTCCGGAGACAGGAAGAACAAAAACATGTGTCCATTGTACACCAATCTGTTGATGATGAAAATGGCAATGAAGCCGGCATAATAGAGAGTGGGCCGATACCGCGTAAAGGCAAACCATACAATATTGAAAACCAGAAAGAGGGCCAAGGCGCCATAGAAAGATCCAAACCCCATATTTTGCATGGCCTGTTGGGCTTGTATGGTCGTCTGCTTTTGCAGCCGTAGCGGAGCAATGATACTACCCGATTCGGGTCTAAAATGCAGGATGATGGTGGAGGTGCCTGGCACATTAGGCACGGGAAAAATAGGCGTGATGGTACGCATTACCCGATCTTCACGGCGTACATATTCGCCGCTTGACATTTTGCACCAAGTGCTGTCCGCATTTAAAACGTACATGTCCACTTGGTCTATTGGCGGATAGTTTACTTGCAACCGCCAAAAATTGCCCTCTTGAAGTACACTGGAATCCTGATTAAGATAAAGAATACCCCATGCCCATCCCAATCTTCCGGAGGCACGTAATACTGTGCCGGGAGGCTCCTGCTGTAAGGGGAGGGAATCGCGTGAGCGCCAGAAATCATCTATGCCAACACTTCTGGAAGCATCAATCCAATACTCAAACTGACCATCAAGGGATATGGGATCTTTCCCGGAGGCGTCGATAGGTCCTTTTGTTCCTTCACCGAAAGTGTAAAAGGAAAAAGATGAACCCACAATAAGGCAAAGCAGCTGCCTCCCCCAGGTTATTGGCATGCGTTTGTAGGAGTGTAGTTTGAAATCAGAATGATTTACAAAGTAGGGGGTGCTCAACCTATTAAAATAGTGTTAAGAGAATAATTAGATAAATGCTGCTATTCTGTAGACGAAGCCTGTTTTTAGGCGGCATCAAACCCAAAACAAAAACACCTGCCGAAGACAGGTGTTTGAACTTGATTTTGTATTGATGGATGTGACTACCCCAAGTGTTTCTCTACCGGTACGTAAGGTAAGTCGAAAGCCTCTGCTACCGCTTCGTACACCACATCTCCTTTGATTACATTCAATCCCAAGGCTAGTTCCTTACTGTCTTGGCATGCCTTTACCCAACCTTTCTCAGCCAACTGGATGGCATAAGGTAAGGTAGCGTTGGTTAGTGCCAAAGTAGAGGTATAAGGTACTGCACCGGGCATGTTGGCTACACAATAGTGTACCACATCGTCAATTACGTACACCGGGTCTTGGTGTGTAGTAGGCTTGGTGGTTTCAAAGCATCCGCCTTGGTCTACCGCCACGTCCACCATCACGGTGCCGGGGCGCATATCCTTCAGCATGTCACGGGTGATCAGCTTGGGAGCTTTGGCTCCGGGAATTAATACCCCACCGATGATCAGGTCTACCCGACCGAGCATCTGGCGAATATTATATTCGCTGCTGTAGAAGGTATTTACATTGGCCGGCATGATGTCGTCCAGCTCGCGCAACCGATTCAGGTTGATATCCATGATGGTTACGTCAGCACCCATACCAGCTGCCATCTTAGCTGCCTGAGTGCCCACAATACCACCACCTAGTACCATCACTTTGGCTGGGCGTACTCCGGGTACTCCACCCAGCAGAATGCCACGGCCTTGCATCGGTTTTTCCAACCATTTGGCACCCTCTTGCACACTCATTCGGCCAGCTACCTCACTCATAGGAATGAGCAGGGGCAGCTTGCGGTCTGGGCTCTCTACGGTTTCGTAGGCCAGACACACCGACTTGTTCTTGATCATCGCGTGGGTGAGGGGCTCATACGATGCAAAGTGGAAGTAGGTGAAAAGCAATTGATCTTCCCGGATTAATTCATATTCCGGCTCAATCGGCTCCTTTACCTTCATGATCATTTCGGCCTTCTCGTACACGGCCTCAATGGTAGGTAAAATCTCAGCGCCTGCTTTTACATATTCTTCGTCGGTAAAGCCGCTACCCAACCCACCGTTGGTTTGCACATATACCGTGTGACCACGTTTGGTCAACTCACTTACGCCCGAAGGCGTAGCCGCAATGCGGTTTTCATTATTCTTAATTTCCTTTGGAACACCAATGATCATAAGAGCACGGTTATTAGGTTTCGAAAACGTGTGCAAATATAGTCAAAGACCTCATCTGTAGGTCTAGTGCCCAATAAAATTTGGAGTGAGTGGTGCCGTTGATGAGGATTTGGAATTATAATTGGTTTATGGGAAACTGGTTAGCGAATCTTTAAGTTATCTTCCCGAATGCTTCTAAAATCTTTTGCGTTGATTTTGACTCTTCAACCCTAAATATCCCTTACCATGTCAATTACGAAAGAATATGAGTGGCTCGCCATGAAAAAAGTGAGCGAGGCGGTGGCATTAACCTTACGCGAGATGGTTGCTCATGCCCGTCCTGGGATGAGCACCAAAGTACTGGATACCTATGGCGGGGAGATCATGCGTGATCTTGGGGCTCGTTCAGCCCCCCATCTTACCTATCGTTTCCCTGGGCATACCTGCATTAGTGTCAATCACGCTTTTGCACACGGTATTCCTTCGGAAAAAGTAATTCTTCAGGAAGGTGACCTGGTGAATATCGATGTGTCTGCTGAGCTCGATGGGTTTTGGTCTGACAACGGGAGCTCGTTTGTACTGGGGGAAGATGTAAACGGTCATCAACCTTTGGTAGATGCTTCCAAAGCTATTTTGCGTAAGGCCATCGATGCTGTAAAAGGAGGCGTACAAATAGCCGATGTGGGCCATGTGATGGAAACTGAAGCTAAAAAGCGGGGATATCGAGTGATAAAAGACCTAACCGGGCACGGAATTGGCCGGAGCTTACACGAAGCGCCTGAGGCAATTGCCAACTACCGAGATCGCACCAATCGGGCCCGATTTAAGAAGAATTCGGTGGTAGCTATTGAGACCTTCATAGCGACCGAGTCATCCTACACCAAAACGTTGGCCGATGGTTGGACGCTCGTAGGCAGTCGTGGTGGCTTTATGGCCCAGCACGAACATACGCTGATGGTCACCCAAGGGGCGCCTGAGGTTTTCACGATTGATAACGGTATTTGGAGTTAGTCTCGCTTTATGAAGATTTTACTGATAGGAGCTACCGGTCGCACGGGGCAACATATTCTGACCCAAGCATTACAGCGAGGCATGTCTGTAAATGTCCTGACGCGCTCGCCGCATAAAATCCAGCTACAGCATGAGAATTTGAGGGTTTTCGAAGGAAGTACAACGGATCTTACTGATGTAGCGAAGGCTATCGAGGGCTGCAATGCTATTCTGAGTGCCTTGAATATATCGTATAAGCGAGAAAATAACCCGTGGTCCAAGCTGGCGGGGCCGTCCAACTTGCTTTCAGAGACTATGGATACCCTGCTGGCTGCCGCCACACCAGAGCAGATACAATGTATTGTGGTATGTTCCGCATTAGGGGTAGGGGATTCCTGGAAGGAAATTCCGGGTTGGTTTCGTTGGATCATCAAGAACAGCAGCATAGGAACGGTTTATAACGACCATGATCGACAAGAACAGGGACTGCGTAGTGGGAATATTGCCTACACGATCGTTAGACCCGTGGGGCTTACCAATTCGGATAAACCTGAAAAGATTAAAGAGTCCTTTGGGAAAGGTACTAAGCTCAAACTCACCATCAGCCGGTCTAGTGTAGCTACCTACATGCTGGATGCAATAAGCCGGGAAGATTTGGTGGGGAAATCTCCAGGTATTGCCGCGGAGTGATCTTGCAATGATATGGCGGGGAAAACCGTGAAGGGAAAGGCGTGACCAATATAATACTCGGTAGTAGCATGGCCATCAAGTCAACAAGTTCATCAAGTCTGGGCGCTGATTGATGTATTCACCATAGAAGCCCCGGGCTTTTAGGCGTGTCATCAGCCCCTCGATGTCCTGCGGGCGCTTGAGCTCTACCCCGATCACAGCAGGGCCGCGCTCTCGGTTGTGCCGCTTGGTGTACTGGAAGTGGGTGATGTCGTCCTCAGGCCCCAGAATGTCGACCACAAACTCCCGGAGGGCGCCGGCCCGTTGGGGGAAGCGGATGACGAAGTAATGTTTTAACCCTTGGTGCAAAAGCGCACGCTCCCTTATTTCTTCAGTACGTGTAATGTCATTGTTACTACCAGAGACCACACACACTACCCGTTTCCCTTCTAGGTGGGCTTTGAGTTGGTCCAGGGCGGCTAGTGTGAGAGCCCCGGCTGGCTCTACCACGATGGCGTCTTTGTTGTACAGCGAGAGGATGGTTTCGCACACCTTGCCCTCATCTACAGTGATCACATCGTGCAGCGTATCCTGGCAAATGCGGAATGTGTGATCTCCCACTCGCTTGACGGCCGCGCCGTCTACGAACTTATCAATGCGGTCCAGGGTGGTATTGTAACCTTGTTTTAGGCTAGTGTGCATGGCCGGGGCACCGGCGGGTTCCACGCCAATGATCCGGGTGTGGGGAGAAAGCAAGCGGAACATGCTGCTGACTCCTGAAGCTAATCCACCTCCGCCTATGGGTACCAGTAGGTAATCAATCGGGCCATCCGATTGATCCAGAATCTCTAACCCTACGGTAGCCTGTCCTTCGATTACTTTGGGGTCATCGAATGGATGAATGAAAGCACTTCCGTGCTCTTGCTGAAATTTTTCTGCGGCTTTTTGGGCATCGTCAAAGGTGTCACCTACTAGGCGGATTTCTACCTTGCCTTGGCCAAACATGGCTACCTGCTCCACTTTTTGCTTGGGGGTAGGAGTAGGCATAAAGATGGTGCCAGGCACTCCCAAGGCAGCACAGGCATAGGCTACACCCTGGGCATGGTTTCCCGCGCTAGCACAGACAATACCTTTGGCACGGTCCGCTTCGGATAAGGTAGCGGCTTTGTGGTAAGCCCCCCTGATCTTGTAAGAGCGGACCACTTGCAGGTCTTCCCGCTTCATCCAAATATCCGCTCCTAACTCCTGAGACAGGCGAATGCTGTGCATCAGGGGAGTTTTATGAGCAACTCCTTGTAGCAGCTCAGCGGCTTGCTGCACGGCCTCTAGTTGAGGCATGTATGTCGTTTGAGTATCCATTTCAAATGACGTTTTTGGATTAGCGATAATGGAAAGACGGAAGATGAAGTAGAAACGAGGATGGGTTTCAGGTAACGATAACTGGAGTTTGGACGAAGCTAACCTTAGCCTAAGCTTTGGGTGCAAGGATAAAAAGAGAGCGCCCCGGTAACCTAAAAAATGGGGCGCTCAACCAATCACCAAAAATGAAACCTGATTACTAGCTATTTTCAGGGCGAAGCTTGCGCACTTGCTGACCGGCTTGCCACAGCTCCGATTCCCGGATTTCTTGGAGTTCTGCATCCAGTTTCTGACGGTAATCGTCCTCGGCATTCCGAGAGATTACGATTTCTGCCTCTTTCCCAGATGATACACTTTCATAGAGTTCGTCAAATACGGGCTTAGTAGCCTCCCGGAACTTATGCCGCCAGTCCAGTGCACCGCGCTGTGCCGTGGTGGAAGTATTGGCATACATCCAGTCCATACCATTCTCAGCTACCAAGGGCATCAGGCTCTGGGTTAGCTCCTCTACCGTCTCATTGAAAGCCTCTGAGGGTGAGTGTCCATGCTCACGCAATACGTTGTATTGGGCTTCGAATACTCCTGCCAAGGCGCCCATCAAGATGCCACGCTCGCCGGTCAGGTCAGAATATACTTCGCGTTTAAAGTCCGTTTCGAACAAGTAACCAGATCCAACGCCAATGCCTAAGGCAACCACACGTTCGTGAGCGCGGCCGCTGGCATCCTGATGGATGGCATAGCTACTATTGAGGCCTTTGCCTTCTACGAAGAGGCGACGCAGTGAGGTGCCCGATCCTTTGGGGGCAACCAGAATTACATCTATGTCTTCAGGTGGTACAATACCCGTTTTGTCGTTGTAGGTGATGCCGAAACCGTGCGAGAAATACAGCGCCTTGCCTGGGGTCAATTTCTCCTTGATGGTAGGCCACATTGCCATCTGGCCTGCATCAGACAGCAAATATTGGATGATGGTAGCGCGCTCGGCGGCTTCTTCGATCTCGAAGAGTGTTTCGCCAGGTACCCAACCGTCTTCGATAGCTTTATCCCAGGTTTTCGAGTTTTTGCGTTGTCCAATGATCACATTGAAGCCGTTGTCGCGCAAGTTGAGCGACTGGCCGGGGCCTTGTACCCCATACCCGATGATGGCAATGGTTTCGTCTTTGAGTACTTCACGGGCTTTTTCCAAAGGAAACTCCTCGCGGGTAACCACGTTTTCCTCTACTCCGCCAAAATTGAGTCGTGCCATAACGTTCTACGTTAAAGTTGTATTGATGTGTGTTATTGTTGTTGGAGTTCCCACTCCATGCTTTCTACATATTCTTGCCAGTCGCGCTTGGGGCGAGTAATAGCCACTCGGCCGCTGCGAACGAAATCTAGCAGTCCGAAAGGCTGCAAGGCCTTATACAAGGCTTCCGTTTCTATTTCGTGGCCGGTTTTTTCCAGGATGGTAAAGTCCTCTTCCACGCCCAATACCCGGGCATGGTGTCGGCGTACTAGCTCTTCTGCTTGCCCGTTGGCCGCCAGTACTTTGGTGGGCACCTTGTACAAGGCTATTTCTTGGTACACCAGATCCTCGTCTCGGAAATAGTAGGCCTTGTGTACCTCTACTTGCCGCTCAATATTTTTGACCGTTTTCCGCACCCATTCTTCCTGACTTTCTACCACAATGGTAAAGCGGAAAATCCCCGGAACTCCGCTCTCGGAGGTGTTCAAACTCTCAATGTTGATCTTGCGCCGACTAAAGGTTGAGACGACCCGTTGCAAGAGGCCTACCTTATTTTCGGTATAGACCAGGATGGTAAATTGCTCTTTCATCTTCCTGATGGTCAGGGGATTATTCTAAGCGTACGTCCGAAACCGAGGCTCCGGTAGGTACCATAGGGAATACATTGTTCTCCTTGCCCACGGCTACTTCCAGTAAGTAGGCGTCGGGGTGTGAAAGGAAAGTTTGCAAAGCCTCGGGAAGCTTGTCCCGCTCCGTTACACGCTGCCCTTCTATTCCATAGCCCTTGGCAATGGTTACAAAATCAGGGTTGTCCATCTCGGTAGATGAATAGCGCTTGTCAAAAAATAGCTGCTGCCATTGGCGTACCATGCCCAGAAACTCATTGTTGAGAATGAGAATCTTCACCGGTACTTTGGTTTGCATAATGGTACCTAGCTCCTGCAGGGTCATCTGAAAACCACCGTCTCCTATGACGGCAATTACTTGCCGGTCTTCGGCGCCAAGCTTAGCGCCAATGGCTGCGGGTAGGGCAAAACCCATAGTGCCTAGCCCGCCACTAGTTATGTGGCTTTTGTCTAGCTTGAAATCGCCGTAGCGCCAAGCCACCATTTGGTGCTGACCTACATCGGTCACAATCACGGCATTCCCCTGAGTGACCTGATTCATTTTATCGATTACTTCGCCCATGGTGAGGGCTCCTTCAGTAGGATGCAGTTCGCCTTGCCGTACTTTCTCCTCCTCCATTTGGTCCAGCTCCTTGAATTTGCCAAACCAAGGCTTACGAGGACGAGGGTGCAATAAGGGCGCAATACATGCCATGGATTCCTTGCAATCTCCCAATACGGGGATATCGGCCACTACATTCTTGTCAATTTCAGCAGGGTCCAGTTCCAGGTGTATCACCTTGGCCTGCTTGGCGTAGTATTCCAGATTGCCCGTCACGCGGTCATCGAACCGCATACCGATGGCGATGAGTACATCGCACTCGTTGGTAAGTTTGTTGGCTGCGTAGGTGCCGTGCATGCCCGGCATACCTGCGTAGTGCGTATGGTCTGTAGGGAGTGCCGAATGCCCTAATAGGGTGCCAATTGCGGGTAGGTTCCCTTTTTCTACAAATTGCTTCAGTTCCTCCTCCGCAGCCGCCAAGGTTACTCCTTGCCCGAAAATCACCAAGGGGCGTTCTGCCTCGTTGATGGCTGCCGCTGCACTAGCAATAGCTTCAGGATCTATTTTTGGCTTGGCTACGTAGCTACGCACGTTGGTACAGGGGGTGTAAGCGAAGTCGAACTTCTCTACTTGGGCATTCTTAGTAATATCCACCAACACAGGTCCAGGCCTGCCGCTCCGCGCCAGGTAAAACGCCTTGGCTATGGCTTCAGGAATCTCCTCGGCGGTGGTTACCTGAAAGTTCCATTTGGTAACCGGCATACTAATGCCCATTACATCTGTTTCCTGAAAAGCATCGGTACCTAATAGGTGGCGGGCCACCTGGCCGGTGATGCAAACAATAGGAGTAGAATCAATCTGCGCATCGGCAATACCTGTGATCAGGTTAGCAGCGCCTGGGCCTGAGGTGGCCAGGCAAACCCCCACCCGGTTAGAAGCACGCGCATATCCTTGTGCCATGTGTACGGCACCCTGTTCGTGTCGGGTCAGGACATGATGCAGCTCCTCACGGAAATCATATAGGGCATCATATACCGGCATGATCGCCCCACCGGGGTACCCAAATATGGTGTCGGCACCTTCTGCCAGCAGGCAGCGGATGATGGCCTCTGCCCCGGAGATGTGCAACGCTGTGGCCGTTTTAGTCGTGGTAATTGCTTGCATGACCTGTCATTTGTCCGTTACACATCCATCCGAGGCAGAAGTCACTGCCTTCACGTATTTATAGAGCACTCCGCGTGATACTTTGAGCGGTGGGGCAGTGTAGGCCGCTTTTCGTTTGGCCAACTCCTCCTCCGAGATTTCCATCTCGATAATGTTCTTGTCGGCGTCAATGGTGATCATGTCACCGTCCCGCACCAGCGCAATGGGACCGCCCACCTGAGCCTCCGGGGTAATGTGACCTACCACAAACCCGTGGGTGCCGCCGCTAAATCGTCCGTCAGTGATTAAGGCTACCGATTTGCCCAAGCCAGCGCCCATGATGGCGGCCGTGGGTTTCAGCATTTCAGGCATGCCCGGCCCACCTTTGGGGCCCTCGTACCGAATGACGACGACCTCTCCCGCTTTTACTTGCCCCATGGCAATACCGTCATTGGCTTCGTATTCGCCGTTAAATACTTTGGCCGGACCCTGGAACCTTAGGCCTTCCTTACCTGTAATTTTGGCTACAGAGCCTTCGGGGGCTAGGTTGCCTTTCAGAATTTGGATATGCCCCGTAGGTTTTATGGGATCGTCGGGGGTATGCAGTACATCCTGACCATCCGCCAAGGAAGCTACCTCCTCCAGGTTCTCTGCCAGGGTTTTCCCCGTTACGGTCATGCAGTCACCGTGCAACATGCCTAGCTTGAGCATTTCTTTCATTACGGCGGGTATGCCGCCGACGCGATGTACATCTTCCATAAGGTACTGCCCACTGGGCTTGAGGTCTGCCAGGAAGGGAGTTTGATCGCTGATCCGCTGAAAATCTTCCAACGTGAACTCTACCCCTGCAGCATCGGCAATGGCCAAAAAGTGCAGAACAGCGTTGGTAGATCCTCCAAGTACGGTTACCAAGGTGATGGCGTTTTCCAGGGATTTCTTGGAGACGATGTCACTTGGTTTTAAGTCTTTTCGCAGGCACTCCATTACCGCTTCTCCAGCCCGGACACACTCAGTCTCTTTCTCAGAACCGGTGGCGGGATTGGAAGAATTGTACGGGAGCGCCATTCCCAAGGCCTCAATGGCCGAAGCCATGGTGTTAGCGGTGTACATGCCGCCGCAAGCCCCTGCTCCAGGGCAAGCATTTTCTATTACTTGCTGATAGTCCTCTTGGCTAATGGTGCCGGCTACTTTCTCTCCCCATGCCTCAAAAGCCGATACCACATCTAGCTTTTTGCCGGCATGACAACCGCTGGCAATAGTGCCTCCGTAAACCAGCACCGAGGGGCGGTCCAGGCGAAGCATAGCCATTAAAGCGCCTGGCATGTTTTTATCACAGCCTACCACCGTTACCAAACCGTCGTAGCTCATGCCCTGTACCACCGTTTCCATGCTGTCCGCGATCAAATCGCGACTTTGAAGGCTGTACCGCATACCGGGGGTGCCCATGCTAATGCCGTCACTCACCCCGATGGTGTTGAAGATGAGACCTACCCCCTCACTGGCGTTGATGCCGGCCTTCACGTGCTTGGATAGGTCATTCAAGTGCATGTTGCAGGGGTTGCCTTCGAAACCCGTACTGCCTACTCCTACCAGCGGTTTTTTCAAGTCTTCCTTGGTAAGACCAATGGCATGCAGCATGGCTTGTGCTGCGGGTTGGGTAGGGTCACTCGTTACCTGATGGCTATACTTCTTCCCGTCCATGAAAAATTGATGATGTGCGTTGAAATACTATGGACTAATTCAATCAAATGATACCTAGTGGGAGTGCTTGTTCACGGGCTGCTTTGCGGTAGCGAAGCAATAGGTTGAAGCCCATGGTGTCCTCCCATTCTTTTTGGAAGGGGACTCCGTCTAGTGAAACAATTCCCTGAATTTCATGACTGGTACTGGTAAAGAAGGCGGCATCTGTGCCGCGGACCTCCTCGGGTTTGAAATGGGTTTCTACCACCGTATACCCGATCTCCTGGGCCATTTGAATGATGGTGGCCCGTGTAATGCCCGGGAAAATATGGCCTTCGGGAGCGGTATACAGCGTGTCTTCCAGCTCAAAAAAGAAATTAGCAGAAGGTCCACCGGCCACTTGCCCGTGCGCGTTGAGGAGAAGGGCGTCATCGAAGCCTTTTTTGCGTGCCTCATTAGTAGCGATGAGTGTATGCGCATGTTGACCGATCTCCTTGGCTCCGGGTAAGCGATCCTCGGGGTGGGGTAGGTGGTAGTTGCTGGTCATGATTTCCTGCCGATGGAAACCAATGGGACCGCTAGCGGCCCAAGCACTCAGCAACAAACCAACCCCTG
>DMST01000475.1:11011-21322 GCA_003454975.1 Cytophagales bacterium
GTGGGCTCCAAATAAACTACTGCGCGAATAAAGGCATTCTCGAGTTGATTGCGTTGTAGCAACTCCGCAGTGATGGAGGCTAGCTCGGCGGTGCTGTACGGTAGTTCCAGGTGCACCCTGTTTGCCGAGTAGCGTAAACGCTCAAAGTGGGCCTTGCCCTGCCAAATAGCCGGACCGTTCTCAGTGCCATAGGCCCGGATCAGCTCAAATACTCCATTGCCAGCATGCAATGTAGGCTGATAGTTTCGGGCGTTGGCGGCATGTGCTTCTTGCCATTGCCCATTTAAATATATAGTGGTGGTCTCCGATAACATGGTCTCCTCCCTTTCAGTGTTGTCTTTTTTTTCTATCGTTTTGCATGCCCGTTTGGGCATAAAAAAAGCCATCTACCGGGGCAGATGGCTTAGGATATTTTCCTTGCTTATGTAGCTATACCATCTCCCTACTTACCTCGCCAATAATGACGAGGCGGCTAATAATGACCAGTAGCAAAACGGTAGTTAATTCTTTCATTACGGTGTAAAGAAGCTTGTTTCTATTTCAGAATCCAAGAAATGAAAAACGATTTTTTGTGTTTTTTCGCTTGAGTAAAATATTTGCTCATTAAAATGTGAAAATGATAATCCGGCACCGATTTAGTGCGAAAAATTATTAACGTTGCAATCTAAGGATTTTGCGAATTTTCGCTACATGTTGATCCTCGCTTTTTTTGATGAGGGAAAAATAACCTGATGGACCAAGGTCAAAAGAAGTGATTTCGCCCTTGCAAAAGAAGACTATAGAATTATGAAGCTGTTAACCTTTACCTTACTGCTTGTATTCGTATTGCCAACGGCTGTTCTAGTGATTCTTTTCGGGAGCCTAACCTTGCTGTTACCAAGGCGCATAAAAAAAGGCATACTAAGATACTACCGGCACGAACTTCATAGTATTAGAATGGAGCTATACCATTTTGGCCGACTCGAGAAGTTGCATCCTGCTGACACGCTATTTCTGTTAGAAGCAATTGATATAAGAGTGGAACCTGGACCAGGTCAGGAAGGAGGTAGTAGAACATCCCATTGATGTTGTCGAGTTATCCTTTTTGGGTTCAAGAGTAATTAGAAATGGCAATGAAATACATGTAGAGTATATCGTGTTTTCTCAATTCTTCAATCCGGAGCGGGATTTATTGAATTGATCGGAACTGGTCATTGATCAAAAAAAGCGGCTAGCTTATCAGCCTATACCTTAATAATATCCGGTAACCCGTATCTTTGAGGAATGAATTATTCTCAAAACTTCCGGCTTGGGGTAGTACTCATCCTTATCGGAATCATGGGGTGCCAGTCACCTCCTGTCCAGCTACCCGCAGTTTTAGTCAAAGCTGCCACTGTTTCTTTTGATTATGTAGATCAAGACACCATCTATTCACTCTCTACAGATACTACCCGGTACCACCCAGAGCCCAATCCGGATGCTTGGTATTGGTTCTGGCACCAGCAGCAGTTACAAACTCGTATGGGGGACTATACGGGGCAGCTGCTTCACGGGAGCTATGTAAAGCAACTCCGTGACGGTACCTTGCTTCAGAAGGGCGAATTTGCCTGGGGATTGCCAGATGGCACTTGGCGCCCCTGGGCTCCTGCCGGTGCGTTGGTGGCTATGGAAGGTTGGAAAAAGGGGCTTCGAGATGGGGAAGCCCGGTATTATAATGAACAAGGGCAGCTAATAGCAGAAGGAGAGTATGCGGAAGGGCTACAGCACGGTGAGTGGACAGAGCGCGCCCCAAACGGAACCTGGATCACGACGACTTATGATAAAGGAATGGTGGTTGTGCCGGAGGTGAAAAAGGAAGAAGATGATACTACGGAAACTCCTGAGGGCTAAACAGACTCAGGTTTCCGGTGGGGTACTACCCTGGGTATTAGGGGTAGGCATTATTGTAGCAGCACTCTGTTTCGCATTGCTACTCCAAACAGGATATCAAAGTCAGTTGTCTGCCCAATACCGCTGGCAGCGTGAAGTCCACCGAATAGCTGCCTCAGGATTAGCTTGGTTTATGGCCGATGCACAAGCCTATCCCCTGGGAGTGCCTACCCCGGTAGTATTGCCGGGTGATCCTCCAGATACGGTTTGGGTAGAACGGTCCTCTTGGGGTGTTTGGGAGTTTGCTCGTTCGCAAGCGCAAAAGGGAATGTACCAAGCGGGCAAGGCCAGCCTGTTGGGGCATAAACCTACTGCAGAAGGTAGGCTAGCATTGTACGTGAAAGAGAATGGTCGCCCGCTGGCTGTGGCAGGTGATAATATCATTCGCGGGGATGTAAAGGTGCCTGCGAGTGGGTTTCGTACGGCTTACATAAATAGGGTAGGGTACCGGAAGGCCGAGTATGTACTGGGCAATCAGGGTAAGTCGGAGGCAAAAATGCCTCCCGTATCTACAATACTTGCAGAAACATTCTTGGAACAACAGGCCCATTGGCCCATAGTCCCGCCTGATCAGCAGGACAGCCTGTTTAGCCTGGATAATGTCTATTGGTCGTTTATGGAAGCTGCCCCCTTAGTGGTGAGTGTGCAAGGTATCCTACGGCTGAAGGGGTATTGGGCAGGGTATATCCAAATTCGGGCCTCGGAAGGAATCATTGTAGATCCTTCAGCGCAACTATCACAGGTGATTCTTGAAGCTCCGTATATTACTATGGCTAAAGGGGCTAGTGTACAGGCACAGCTCTGGGTGCGCGACAGTGCCCGACTCATGGCGGGTAGTCGGTTGGAGTATCCTTCGGCCGTAGTCTTACGAGATCCTTCTCCGCGCGCCCAGTTTACTATGGAATCGGGGTCTAGCATGGGAGGCGTACTTTGGGGATGGTTTGATTCGGAAATCAATACCCAGCGGATTGCTACCCTGGATCCGGGAGCTACGTTGGTAGGGCAGGTGTATTGGCCCGGCGGTTTCGAACCGCAGGAAGCTACTGTTCTGGGTCAGGTGGTCTGCGACTATCTGTACCTTCGCATTCAGCGCGGGCAGTGGATTAATCACCTGTATGGTGCCACTTTGGATGCACGGGCTCGCCCAGAGGAGTACATTATGCCACCGCTTTGGAGCCACCAGCCCAACCGGGTGCCCTTTTTAGATTTACCCTAATGAGGAAAGGTAAGCAGGTAATACCGAATAGCAGAGTAGCCGGTGCCAGTTTGGTAGAGGTAACGGTGTCTATGGTGCTACTGAGTGTTATCTTTTTGGCCGCCTGGATGATTTTTGGGCAATTAATAGCTTCCAGCAGCCAGCGATTGGTTCGCTCTGCGGAGGCTCAAGCGGAAGCGTGGTTAGATGCCTCACTGGCTGAGCAGGACTTTTTGCCTGATCGGCAGTTTACCGAATGGGGACAATTAGAGCGAAAGGTATCTCCGCACCCCGATTATTATGGTCTGGTGCTATTAGAAGTGAGAGCTTTGGGGGCAGATGCCAGAGAGATAGCACATGTTCAACAATGGGTGTATGTGGAAGAATAAGGACCTAGCTACGGTGCCGGGGTTCACTTTAGTAGAGCTCACCATCGTAATGATTCTCAGTAGTATACTCATGGTGTTATTGTTTACTGGATATAACCAAGTACAACGGTCGGTGGTCCAATACCGCGAACGACAAACTACCTGGACAGCATGGGACGGATTTCGGTCGCAACTGGCGTATGACTGGCATTCCTCCCAGATGATTACCCAGCCCTCCCCAAACGAATTACTATTCTCGGCACAGAACCGTAAGGTGCGGTATGGCTGGCATGCCAAGGGGTGGTGGCGCAGGCAAGGACTGCTAATGGATTCTGTTGAATTAAATTGCCCAGCTCCCCAGATGCAGGTAGTGGATGGGGTAGTGGCTCAATTGATGCTCGAATGCAACATTCAGCAAAGCCGGCTTCCTGTTTTGCTTACCAAACCGTACCAGCTTACTGATCCAATCAACCAATTAATTCCCTAATATGGCCGGCGTTTCTTTAGACTCATTTTCGAACACTCCACCTAAAAACAAGGAGTCCGTTGCTAAGTCACCCAGCAAAGGAGCTTGGTATAACCGGGATATTCAGCTGTTTGGGAGTTCGCTCAACCAGGCATTCAAAGAGACTTTCTACCTGGAATTTGCTTCCCTACTGGAGGCTGGACTGGATATTCAGCGCAGCTTAAACATCCTGACAGCAGAACAAAAGAAAACTGCTGTGCGGGAAGCACTGGAGGCATTGGAGCAGACTTTATTGAAGGGTTCCACGCTTTCTGAGGCATTTCGGGCAGTAAAGGGATTTACGGCTTACGAGTATTATAGTATACAGATAGGGGAGGAGACCGGGCAATTGGTTGCCGTGCTAAAACAGCTATCTCAATATTTTCAACAACGCAGATCCCAGCGAAAGCAGATTCAATCTGCACTGAGTTACCCTATGGTGATCATGCTGACAGCCATTGGGGCGGTTTCTTTTATGCTGGGGGTAATTGTGCCTATGTTTTCGGATATTTTTGGACGCTTTGGTGGTGAATTGCCTGGGGTTACTCAATTAATCATATCCTTCTCTGCTGGAGTAAGCACTTACGGCATTTGGGTGGTATTGCTATTGGTTTCGGTAGGCATATTGTTATATGTCTGGCGCAAGCGGCCCTTCTTGCGTAGGTTAGGAGCAGCCCTCATTCGTAGACTGCCCGTGATTGGACCCATCGTGGTTAGCCTTCATTTGGCGCGCTTTTGCCAAGCCCTTACGTTGCTACTGCAATCCAAAGTGCCTTTGTTACGGGCTATTGAGCTGCTTAAGGCCATGATTGCCTTCTACCCCATCCAGGATAGTTTGCAAAAGATTGAGGGTGGGATCATGCAAGGGGAACCGTTGCATAAATGCTTAGCAGAGCATAGTATTTATGAGCATCGGTTGGTATCACTGGTGAAGGTAGGAGAGGAGGTAAATCAACTGGATTCTTTCTTTGAGCGCCTTGCTAAGCAATATGCTGAACAGGTAAACCAGCGGTCGGCGGCTCTAAATACCTTTTTGGAACCCCTGATGATTGTGCTCTTGGGCGGAGTGATAGGATTTATCTTGGTGGCAATGTACCTGCCCATGTTCCAGTTGAGTACCAGCTTTGGTGGGTAAACCGCCCGTTTGCTAATTGAACGGTACCCAAATCCCCTCTCAAATGTGCTGTATGCTAAATGGTGTGCAAGAAGAGAAACTATGTTGATGGAAAGTGGCTATCTTTATCCCATTACATTACCAATAGATCAACCAAATGAAGTTTGTTAAAAAACATGTAGACGGTTTTACACTGCCAGAATTAATGGTAGTGTTGGTAATTGTTGGGATTTTAGTTTTGCTGGCATTACCCAGTTTGCTTCCACTGATTACCAAGGCCAAGTCTCTGGAAGCACAGCAATCGCTTCGCATGGTTCACCAGCTAGAACGTTCTCATTATTACCAGTATTCCCGATTTTCTGATGACTTGGATCGCATTGGGTTTGAGTACGGAGGTAAATTCATTACCGAAGGGGGCAATGTGAATTATCAAGTGGAAATCGTGGAGTCGGGTCCCACCAATTTTCTTGCTAAAGCCACGGCGCTCGCTGACTGGGATAACGATGGCCAGTTCAATACCTGGACCATAGACCATGAGGGGGATTTGAGAGAAACCATTAGGGACTGATTTTCCCAAATGCCAACCACTTATTATATCTAGATTTTTGGAAGCGGTAGTAAGGATAGCCCTGTGTGTTTGGTTAATTGGGGTTGTCTACCAGGACTTTCGTTTCCAAAGGATTTGGGTGGGATGGTTTCTGCTCATTTTTGGGACGAGTGTGTGGTTTGTTCATCCTCTCACCTTTTCTTTTTTTCGAGTGCCTGGTTTAGGGATCTCTTATTTTACTCTGGCTGACGGACTAGGGATTTTACTTTATCTAGTAGTACAGGGAGGTATCGTGATGGGTTTCCTGAAACTAAAAACAGGGACTGGATCGCTTAAGGGAAAATTGGGGTTGGGAGATCTTTTTTTCTGGATTTCTATACTACCATTATTTTCATTCTTCAACTTTGTCTTATTTCATTTGATAAGCATGATGGTGGCCTTAGTGGGACACACTTTGTGGAACCGGATCCAAGCAAAAGTCAGAATTCCTTTGGCAGGGTGGCAAGCCGCATGTTTGCTGGCTGATTTTATGTTAGAAGCAAGCTTTGGGATTTCTTTGAGGATTTTTACTGTCGAAACGCTAGTGTATTGATAACCGAAACGCACCATATCGAACTTGATACGCATACCAAGCAACTGATTACCACCCAGCAGGCATGGCACTACCGGATCATTCCGAAGGAAGGAGATCCTCACGCTTTGCATTGTTGGATTGATGAGCAACAGCCCCAGGATAGCGTGCAGGAAGAGTTAGAATTGCTGACGGGTAAAACGATTACCCTAACCCCGGCCACCAGCACCGTGATTGATCTGGCTTTGCAAACGCACTACCGGCAGGGGCAGGGCAACCGCAACGGGAACAAGCAAAAGGTATCTACGGGTAGTGTAGAGCAGGGCAATGAGTTTATTATCAAACTGATCCAGGAAGCCCATGAGTTGGGTAGCTCAGATTTGCATTTTGAACCCTACGAAACCCAGGCCCGGGTGCGGGTGCGAATTGACGGGCAGTTGGTAGAACGGTACATGCTGCCCTTAGCAGATTACCCGGCTTTGGTTAACCAAGTGAAGATTTTGTCTCTGCTGGACATAGCGGAGAAGCGGCTTCCCCAGGACGGCCGGATAGCCTATAACCATCACGGTTACAAGTTTGATATACGGGTTTCGATCTTGCCCACCCTACATGGGGAGAAAATGGTTATGCGGATTTTGGGCAGCGATGCTTCCCATCTGGAGCTGGACCAACTGGGATTTTCGGCGATTGATTTAAAACACTATCAGGAGGGCATTCGCAAGCCCCACGGCATTCTGCTAATATCCGGGCCTACGGGTTCTGGAAAAACGACTACCTTGTATGCTACCCTAAAGCAACTGAACAAGGAGACCCGAAACATTCTCACCATTGAAGACCCTATTGAATATACCCTGAAAGGAATTAATCAAGTTCAACTCAAAGAGAGTATTGGCCTGGACTTCGGAAAGGCACTTCGAACGTTTCTGCGGCAGGACCCGGATGTGATTATGGTGGGGGAGATCCGTGATGGGGATACGGCCCAGATGGCCGTACGAGCAGCGCTTACTGGCCACTTGGTGCTCAGTACCATCCACACCAATTCGGCCTGGGGTACGGTTAGCCGTTTGGTGGATATGGGCATCCCTCCCTACATGGTGGCCGCTACTCTCAATACCTCCGTAGCCCAGCGCCTGGTTCGCTTGCTTTGCCCACACTGCAAGGAAGAAATCCCTTTCGAACCGACCGATTTACCAGGCTATTATCACCCCCCTTTCTTACCCCAAACGCACTACCGCCCTGTAGGATGTGCCCACTGCTACCACTCCGGATATACCGGGCGCAAGGCTTTGTATGAGGTGATCCCAATCGATAGGGAGCTTTCTCTGGGTATTAAGGAAGGTACCTATGAGATAGAAGAGCTGCTGGCTGAGCGGGGCATCAAACGAATTTCTGAAAATGCTTTCAGCTTGTTTGCCGAAGGGCAGACCTCACTGGAAGAAGTATATCCTTTGTTACTCAATGAATAAGCTGATACGCATTTGGGGTACCGCCTTGCTACTGGTGGGGTTGGTTTCTGCTGGTTGGGCACAACCTACGAACACGGATTCGCGAATTGCACGAATCGACAGTGTGCTTACCGAACTGGCCGAAACTACCATGCCGGCGTTGTATGATTCCACGCAGTTTGAGGTGGCGCAAGTGCGGCTGGACCAGTTTCTGCAAACGCTAGGCAAAGCCCATGATATTCAGTTGTTTATGCTGGATTCCTACACCCAGGTATTACCTCCCAATTACCTGAAAAATGCCTTAGTAAAGGATGTGCTGGTCGTGCTCTGCCGGCAGTTCCAGCTGGAGCTACGAGTGACCGGCTCGGTGTTGGAGTTCTACAAATTTGAGCAGTCCCAAGCCAATACTAACAACACTCAGGGCCAGCCCTTGGATATTCAATTCGACGCCAGTTCGGGGAGGGTGACTTTCGATCTACGCAATGATTTGCTTCAAGATTTTGCGCGTGAGTTTAGTCAAGCTTCCGGGGTCAATGTGTTGGCTGCCAATGCGTTGCTCAACCAGCGGGTAACGGGCTACATTCAGAATCAGGAGCCTGCGGTAGCTTTGGCAGCGTTGGCCCAAAGCAATGGGTTGGAGCTGGACGATAACGGTGCGGGCATCTTTACCTTCTTTTTGGCACCCACCCCTAACCAAACTAATGCTCCTGCGGCCACTAGCGGTGGGCGGCGTACCACCACCCGGGGTGGACAAAGCATTTTGAATATTACCCTGCTGCCTGGATCTGATTCCCTACTGCAAGTGGAGGTAGTAGGCGGGACCGTAGAAGAGATTTTGGAACAGGCCTGTGCGGCTACGGGGAAAAACTACTTGCTGCTGAGTGATGCCGCCCAGCCGAATGGGAATACCCAAGCGGGGCGAAACCAAAACGGCAGGGGAGGGACCACCAATCAGCCCACTGCACCGGCTTTTGTAGCCCGGTCCGTTACTGCTCGTTTGGAAGGAGTTACCCTCAATCAGCTTTTCGATTTGGTGCTTAGAAGCACTCCGTATACGTATCAGGTGCAGGGTGAAGTATACTTGTTGGGTGATAAACGTGCTGCCTTGCTCAGCAATACGGAGTTGATCAAATTTCAATTCCGCCCGGTACAAGACAGTACCTTACTGAATTACTTGCCCGAGGCATTGCTTAACCGGGTAGAGTATCAGGTATTTACGGAGTTGAATGCCCTGATAGTGAGCGGGGCCCAGCCAGATATTGTAGCGCTCAAGGAATTTATCAAAACCATCGATCAGCCCGTGCCTAATATTTTGATTGAGGTAATTGTGGCTACGGTCCAAGAAGGATTCGATGTGCGTACCGGTATTGGCGTAGGGGTTTCGGACAGTGCAGTTGCTACCCGGGGCAACATTTTTCCTGGGCCGGACGTGGTCATTAGTGCCAGCTCGCTCAATTCCATCATCCAGGAGATTGAGGCCACCGGGATCATTAACGTGGGGAGACTTACCCCCAATGTATATGCCGAACTCAGAGCTTTAGAAGATAACAATTACCTCAACATCCGATCTACCAACAAGCTTTCGGCTCTCAACGGACATCAGGCCAGCCTGAAGGTAGGTGAATCGCAGTTCTATCTTATTCAAAACCAGCAGTTTGGTGGTGGTTTGAACGGGTTCAACTCGGTGACCAACCAGTTCAATACCGTGGAGGCCAACTTGAGTATCGACATTACCCCGGTGGTGTCGGGCAACGAGCATATTACCTTGGACGTGAAGGCCGAGTTTTCTGATTTTATTCCTCCTTCTGGAGAAAATCTGCCGCCAGGCAAGGCCACTCGGGAATTTGTTTCTCAAATCCGGGTGAAAAATGGAGAAATGATCGTGCTCGGTGGTTTAGAGGAAGTAACCAAATCCGAAACCCGTAGCGGTTTTCCCTTGCTCTCCCGGGTGCCTTGGTTAAAATGGCTGTTTAGCCGTACCAGTAAATCCAAGAGCGAGAATAAGCTAATTGTGTTCATCAAACCCACGGTGATCTACTAATGAGCTCCCACCCTTTGCATCGCATTACCGCTTCGCATGTAGCTACCGGCTTGTACCTACAGGGTACTGCCGAGGGCTGGCATGTGTATCGGGTAGATTTGCGCCGACAGAAGGACTCACTGGAGGTAGAAGCTCTCACAGAGGAAGAAACCACCTTGGAGGCCTTGGCACAATCATTACCGGCAGGCCGCCCGCTTTATGTGGCTTTGGAAGCAAAAGGGATATTGCATCGGCAGGTAGAAGAGGCAGGTCCCAACGAGGCACTCGCTGAGGCCTTTCCTAACCTGGACCCTAGTACGGTGTGGACGCAAGAGTACCCCGTAGAGGACGGGGTGCAGCTTAGTGTGGTCCGGAGGGATCAACTATCCCCTTGGTTGGATGTATTCGCCCAGCAAAAGCGTTTTGTGTGGTCCGTACAACTGGGGCCTTGGGGTGCCCACCTATTGGCTCCTGCCCTGGAACGGTCTGGTGCACATGCTTTGCAAGTGGGTAACCATACCTTACAGTTTGAGGGTGGGGCCTGGAAGGGTACTTTTTCTTATGATGGGCTGGAGCCCGCAAACGCTTGGACTCTGGGGGATCGCCCATTGGCAGGAGGGTACGTGCCGGCCTATGCC
>DMST01000474.1:0-4297 GCA_003454975.1 Cytophagales bacterium
GGCCCAGCAGCCACTGGCTTTGGTTCGCATGAAAGGCGCGTTCGTTCTCCTGCATTTCCAGCCGCAATTTAGCGAGGGCCACCTCGGAGGCTTGCTTGGCTTTGACGGCATTGAGTTCAGCCGTTTGGGCTGCCACTACACCCGCTCGGTACCGGCGTTCGGTAGCCAAAGCGGCCGGGTAGTCGCCCATCATCTCTTGGGTTTGGGCCAATAGTTCGAGGGTGGTAAGTGCCGGATTGTGTGGGCTTTCGGTAATGTATTGGGCTTGGGCTGCTAGTATTTCACTAGCCTCGTTAAGTGCGCTTTGTTTAAGATAGAATCTTGCGATATGATTGGTCCTACGAAAATTATCCTGCCAGCCAGAAAAGTTTTTAATTCCTTCCTTGGAAGATACATCATACCAAAAGGCTGCATTTTCAAGGTCTCCTTTCAATTCAGCTACATGGCCTCGAAAGCAGTTGATTCTTACAGAGTGCAAAGCAGAATCAGAAAGAGTGGGTAGAATATTGATTGCCTTATCTAAATAGATTTCTGCTTCTGCGATCTCAAGATTGAATAATAGATTTTCAGTAACGGAATAAGCGGCTTTGGTTGCCAAACTCATTTGGTCGGTTTGACTATAATATGTGAAGGCCAATTTAAAGTTTTCCGCAGCTAGGGAATAAGATTCTTGATCCTGATATAGATAACCTAAGTTTTCATAAACGAATCCCACATTGCTCAATAATCCTTCTTTTAATAATGTGCCTACCAGGGACTGATATTTTGCCTCTGCGTAATCCACATCCCCAGTCTCCATAGCATACCATGCTAAATAAATTCCCGCCTTGGTGGCATACTCAATATCACCAGCATCCATAGAAAACTGTTCAGCCATTGAAAAGCTCACAAAGGCATCTGAGTAGTGGTTTTTATAATGGAAATAGTGCCCTAATAAGTATCTGAATTTGCCTTCATATATGGGGTCATCTATTTCTTTAGCAATGGATAATCCTTCTCTTAAAGTTGACAGTGCGCTGGTGTCTGGTAGGACCACCTGTTGCCTACCCAACAGAAATAAAGTCTGGATTCTATCTTCAGAAGCCTCCTGATATTGTAAAGAGATTTTTAGACTGTCTATGTCACCCGAAAAGCCACAACAGGTGAATAGTAGGATGCCCAACAATACCTTTCTCATAATCTAAGTTGTATCCTTGGGAAGGGTTCCGAAGAACCCTTCCAATGTTTCCTTTAATCCAAAGGCGGAGGAAGTGAAGGACCTCCTGACTTACCTCCAGTATCTCCACCTCTTAACTTTTGTAGCTCACTTTTAGACAAAGTGTTCCACTGCATCTTTCCGAATTCAATTTTTACATGTGTCATTTCGATAAATGTTTGATTTATCGAAAGTTACCAAAGCTATTTGTCTGGAAACCTATCGGGTTTTTCGATAGAGGTTTCACATCCTTTACAAGGCATGTTAAAAATGAATACGGAGGAAAATAGCTGGCCCAGGTTACTGGACCGGCCAATCCATCCTTGAAGTTACTTATTTGTCCGGTTTATTGGTCAGAAAAAATACGAGAATGGTATGCATTGCCTCATAATACCCATGTGGTAGATACCAAAAAAGGGCTAACCCGGAGGATAGCCCTGTACAATTATGAATTGGGAAATGGTTTAAAACCGCAGACCCAAGCTGGCCAGGAAGTTGGTGCCTCCCTGTGGGAAAAAGTAGTTGTAAGCGGTGGCACCCGTTTGGTCAAAACCGCCTGCTCCGTTGTCGAACAAGTAGTTCTCGGAAAAGGTGTAGCCGTTGGGCGAGTACAGCGCATTGAAGAGGTTGTTGATCTGGAAGGTGGCCGTAAGTCCTTTGAGCACGCTGCTAAACGACTTGTCGTATTGCAAGCGTAAGTCGGAGGTAGTGAAAGGATCCAGGGATTTCTCAAGCGACTGTGTATTGTCGAGGTACTGGCGTCCTACGTACTTGTTGAGTAAGGTAACTGTCAGGTCTAGCTTGGGCACCGTATAGCTGGCCTGCAAGCCCGCAATTAGCGATGGGGAGAAAGCCAGATCAGTATCCGTATAGGTAGTGGCAAGCGCCAGGCTGTCTATGCGGGTATAATTGGGATCGAAGGTGGGAACAAACTCGGTGTACTCCCGGATTTTGTTGCGGCTCAGGGTCACGTTGCCCTCAATGCGCAGGGGATTTCGCCTGCCTATTTGGCCGCCACCCACCAGCTCGATGCCCAAACGGTAGCTGCGCGGAACGTTTACGCGCACGTTGGCACCTACATCGTTGATGGCTCCCGTGAGTACCAGCTGGTTCACGTAGTCCATCCAGTACACATTGGCCTGGGCACTCCAGTTGCGCTCTTTGATATGGTAGCCTGCCTCCAGGTTGCGGAGGGTTTCCGGTAGGGGACGGCTCTCTGGAGTTGTGTCCACGTAGTCTTGGCGACTGGGTTCACGGTTGCCAATGGAGTAACTGGCGTAGGCCTTGTGGCCCCGCAGGGTGTTGTAGCTGAGTCCTACTTTGGGATTGAGGAAGGTGAGCTGATCATCTTGCTCTACGTTTTCTAGCTGGCGGTTGAAGCCCAGAAAGGTGTAGTTGACCTGCCGTACTTGCAGGTCGGCAAAGATGTTCCAGTTGTTACGCAGCGTATAGAGCCCCCGCACGTAGGCGCTGGCATCGTCTTTTACCGCATCGTTGTCGTAGTATATGTCCCGGATCTCGCTATCCCCGGCATAGCGTGCCCAGATAACCTCGCCAAAGTGCCGGCCCTCGTAGCGGTAGAAGGCTCCGCCGATGGTAAGTTCCAATTGACCTTCTTTCAGGTACTGTGCGGAACCTGTCCATCCGTAATAGTCATTATCCAGCCACAGGCGACGAATCAAGTCGCTATTAGTCACCGTATCCGTGCCGGATAGGGGATAGATGCCGTAGGTAGGCAGGAAATCATTGACCTTGTATTGTTCAAAGAAACCACCGCCGATGGTCCAGTGGAAGGCATTGTTGAGGTGCCAGTGGTCGCCCAACTCCTGGGCCCAGATGAGCTGAAAGTACGTTTGGCTGTAGTTATCCGTCTCATTGTCGTAAGGCTCGGTGCGCTGCCCAAAGTCAGTACCGGCCTCGTTGAAGGTGCGGTTACCATCGTTGAGCTGTGCTTCTGACACCCCGTACCAGGCTTGGTACGTTTGCTCGCTGCCCGAGAAAGCCACGGCCTTCACCAGTGTTTTCTCGCTATGGTAGCCCCCGCTGGCATACCAGCTGCTGAGGTCAGAGAAGGCACGGTCGATGTAGCCATCTGAGTTGATTTTGGACAGCCGGGCATCAAAAGACCAGTGGTCTTGCATCAGGCCGGTGCCCACGCGCACAGTATGCTTGCGGGTGTTGAAACTCCCGATGGTATTGTCTAGCCGGGCGTAGGATTCGGGATTGAGGGTAGAGGTTTGGAGGTTAACGCTGCCGCCGAAGGCTCCGGAGCCGTTGGTAGAGGTGCCTACGCCCCGCTGCACCTGGATGCTCTCTACCGAGGAAGCGAAATCGGGCAGGTTGACCCAGAATACGCCTTGTGACTCGGCGTCATTGACGGGAATGCCGTTGATGGTGACGTTGATCCGGGTGGGGTCAGTACCGCGAATACGAATGCCGGTGTAGCCCACGCCTGCCCCGGCATCGGAGGTGATGACCGTACTAGGCTCCATGTTGAGCAAGAAAGGCATGTCCTGACCCAGGTTCTGCTCGTCAATTTCTTTTTCAGTCACGAAGGTGAAGGCCGTGGGGGTGTTCTCACTGGCCCGGGTGGCCTGCACAATGACCTCCTCTAGCTCGCGCAGGGCACTGGTAAGAGACACCAGGAGGGGACCGTCCAACTCATTTTTATACACGGTCCGCGTGATGGTGGTATACCCAAGCAGCTGGAATTCGAGTGTGAACTCGTCTTCATCCGGCATAGGGAGCTCCCAACGGCCATTTTCGTCGGTAGAAACTCCGGTGTAAGAGTTGGCAATTTTGACAGCCACACCTGTTAGCCGCTCTCGGGTATCCTGATCCCGGACGGTGCCGGTCAGGCTTTCTTGTGCGAAGGCAGGGCCTGCCATCCAGATGCTCAGGACGAGCGCCAGGCCTACTTTACTTAGCTTGTTCATAGTACTCAATCATCAAAAGTCTTGATCCGGGGCATGGGGCGTCCCCGACTACGTAGATCACCTTCCTGCACCTGCATTACCAGGGTCCGGTCTGTGGGTATGATCTCAGCCACGCCGCACGTGGCGGTACAGCACCCCAGGCGATGTGCTTAGCGCACGCTACCTA
>DMST01000474.1:4362-6949 GCA_003454975.1 Cytophagales bacterium
TACATGAGGACTGAAGACTGGCAGCGAGCTACTCGCCGACTGCATACTCCCTGCGCCTGCACTACCAGGATCAGGTGGTAAGGGTATGATCTCAGCCCGTAGTATTCAGGCACCCCTGTATTGATAGGACAAAGGTAGGTAGGGAATTGTTTTGTGCAAGGCTAGACTGCAGGAGGTAATACCCAGGAAGGGATTACTTAAGATCCATTTTAACGTATCGTGCCACCAACTCTAGCGCTTGCAGCCAGCTTGGTGGCACGAAAATTCATGGCATTTGAAATGGTGTGAAACTCACCGGGTCAGTTTATGACATTGGCACCTTAATGGACGTTGCCGTGGTCATCTCCGGTGGTAAATGTATTGTTCAGGTTGAGATACATTTGCCCGTTATTTAAAATGACATTCCCCGTGATGGACCATGTAAATCCATCGTTTAATTGAATGCCGTCCGCTCCATTTCCAATGATTTGATTGCCAACGATGGAGCCACTATACAGGCGAACTGTATAGATGCCGTCGTTACCATTGTTGAGTATTTGATTGTTGGCAATAATGGTTTGGCTGGCCAAGGGATCTACCCTGACGTCATCGTAGAAGTAGATGCCGATGTAGTAGTTGTCCCGGATAATATTATTTGAGACTACATTGTTGCTTGCTCCATTGCCCATGTAGATGCCTGCTCTCTCTGACTTGCTGGTATCGCCGCCATTGAGTGTGACGATATTTCCACTAACGATACAATGGGAGGCTCCATCTCCACTATTCTTCTCCATTCCGTCTAACCCAATGCCAAATAAACTGTTGTTAGTAACGGTATTGTTTCTGATGTTGATATAGTTGGATTTGTTTACCGTAATACCCACACGGTTATTCTTTAAGGTATTATTTTCCACCAGAACATGTTTCACTAGTCCAGTCGCTGATTGGGGGTGGCCATGGAAGGGAATGGTGGGTAGCGAATTTGCAATTCCAATAGCAGCTGCACCTTTACTAGTAGAAGTGCCCTGAATCACATTATCGCGAATGGTGACATTCTGGACATCAGTTCCAATCACATCAATCCCTTTGTTAGGGAAGTCTGAAATGTAAAACCCCTCAATAAGCAGATTATCGCAGGTGCCTCGGGTAACCACCCCATTCCAACCATCCCCAGCAATGGTCAGGTCAGGTTTTAGCGCCCCTATTTTGTCGCCTAGTATGGAGATGTTGTTAGCATTGTAGATATTTATCAAGGATGCTGTGTTGGAGGTGATGGTGGCGTGAATCACCAGCTTAATGTTGTTTACATCATGAATTTTGATGTAGTCAAAGGCTAGTGCAGCTACTAAATCCGCCGCTTGATATTCCCCGTTTGACCCCGCGGTGGTGTTGGGTAAAATGTGGATACAGCCTCCGCCTTGATTATCCAGATCAAGGATGTACTGATTGAGCGATCCCCAATCCGTATCATCATCGACTTCAATACAGGTTTGGCTATAAACAAAGGGGATTTGTACTGTCATGAGAAGCATGACGGAGTACAGCTTTTTCATTGAGATTTTCATGAGAGAATTATTTTTTAGTTGAGGAAAACTGGTTCATGCATATGGCTATGCATCAGGTAGGCAAGTTAAAAGCAATCCCTTTGAATAAGGCTATTTTATCCTAAAAAAATTAAATGTATTCCTTGCTTTTTATTTGCTGGAAGAGTTTCCATCATTGGATCTCGCGTATACACATCTCCACCTACCCCTTGCTTGGCCCAATCCCCTGCCTTTTTGCAAAAGCCAGCAGCCCTGTTTTGGGTAGGATAAATTGCTCAGCGTAGCGCACAAAGTTCTCGGCGGGCTGCTGTGCCGCAAAGCCAATGAGGAAGCCGTCTTCGCCAAACCATACCAGTGCGCCGCCGCGGCAGGGGGTTTTCATGCGTACCTCCCCCGGTATGGTGTGGGGCTGCCTCTCCGCCAACCGATCGAGCACGCGGCATAGCCGGTGGTAGTCGTGCCTACTGGCTACGAACAGGGGCACCTCGGTGAAGGTGCGTGGGAACTCCTCTACGTAGTACCGGTCTACCGACCGCCCTTCACTTTTCAGCACCTGATAGTAATGAGTGAGTATAGGATGCATGGGACCTGAGGTTGGAGGTATTACATAATGTACAAAAATTTTGTTGTGTGAGGAAGCTCGCATTTTGTAAAAGCCTGTGGCTTCAATATTTAAAGGCTCTGACTATCAGTGGGTTGTGGCTTAGAATTGAAAAACTATCAGAATAGGGGTAACATTTTTCGGTTTTGGGTATAAAAGGGCATGAGCACAGGTGCGGACAAGGAAAACCGGATAGACCGTAAAGCCCCAGCCAGGGCAGAGCGTGCACCCTTTGAAGTAGGCCGGGCGGCCCTGCAGTTGATGAATGACCGCCCGGAGGGCCACGTGCAGAGAAAGCTGCATGCCGTAGCCAACAGCAGCCCCCGTGTGCTACAGCTGAAGGTGATTCAGCAGATGGCGGACCGGTACGTATTCAAAAACTTGTGGCCGATTCAGCGGAAGCTGAGCGCGCGCGAGGAGCGAGTGCAAATGCCCCCTTCGGCCACCGGCCTCTCCGCCGATC
>DMST01000388.1:0-6842 GCA_003454975.1 Cytophagales bacterium
CCAGCTATGGAAAGCTGATTTGGCGAAACATATTCGGAACTAAATCCACGCTTTTTGCGACTCATAGGCGATTATCCTTGGACTTGCATCATCCAATCTAGCCACAAGCCGCTTAAATACAAGGCGTTAACCATTTATCAGCAAGCCCTAATTAATAAAAGCAGTTATTCAGCGTGCCAATCTGAAAGCTGATGTACCTAGAGATTTGAAAAGGCTTCATCACAAAATCAATGAAGGTAGAGAGCAAAAGGATTATATAACCGCCACGTACATTTATAAAAAAATATATTCCGAACGGAAGAAAGATGAAATAAACCTGCTTACCCGAAATGTGGATCTTATAGCCAACTATGTAGGACCTGCTGACCTGTTTTCCTCGTTTTTTTAGAGGTTAGCCGAAAAACGCCGATTCTGGCTCGTATGAGTTGATTTTCTGGTGTCCTTGGGTGTCCCAGGGCTATATTGAAGCATGTTTGTACGCAAAAAGCCTAACCCTAGCGGGATCATCAGTATTCAAATTATCGATAAAAGCTCAGGTAAATATAAAGTTGTCAAGACAGTTGGTAGCTCTAGTAAACCTGAAGAAGTTGAATTTTTAGTATCGCAAGCACGGCAGCAAATTCCTCAACTCAAGAAGCAGAAGCTCATCAATTTTGACAATGGTCGTGAAAGAGAGCTAGTTGAGTTGTTTTTCGATGGCTTGGATCAGTTAAGATTGGTCGGGCCTGAGTTACTTCTAGGGAAGATTTTTGATGAAATCGGATTTAATCAAATTAAGGATGAGCTATTCCGGTCTTTAGTAATTACTAGGCTGTGTTATCCGGTTAGTAAATTAAAAACGACCCAGTACCTCGAACGATTTACAGGAGAGAAGATCGACGTTGAGCGAGTCTATCGCTACATGGATAAACTGCATAGCGACCAGCAAGAGCTAGTACAACAGATTAGCTATGATCATACCCTGCGGGTACTTAATGAGCGGATTAAGGTCGTCTTCTATGATGTTACCACCTTATACTTTGAGTCGGAACAACCAGACGACTTCCGTATCCCAGGCTACTCGAAGGACGGTAAACATAACAATCCTCAGATAGTATTAGGGCTGCTGCTTAGTGTTAATGGCTACCCGTTGGCCTATGAGATGTTCGAGGGCAGCAAATATGAAGGCCACACATTGCTTCCAGTAGTCGAAGGGTTCAAACGTAAGTACGAATTAGAGAAGTTAGTGGTCGTCGCTGATGCGGGGATGCTCTCAAAAAGTAATGTAAGCGACCTAGAAGAGAAGGGGTACGAGTACATACTAGGAGCTCGACTTAAAAATCAGGAGGATTGGCTATCCGAGCAGGTACTGGCCCTTAACCTAGCGCATGGACAATGCGAAGAAATAGAGGTGGATAATAAGCGATTATTGATAACCTACTCAAACAAAAGAGCTAAGCGAGACGAGAGTAATCGTACAAGAGGACTTAAACGCTTGGAAAAAGCAGTTCAAGGTGGGCAGCTCACCAAAAAGAACATCAATAACAGAGGCTATAACAAATACCTCAAATTAGAAGGTGAACTTGAGGTCACCATCGATTATCAGCAATGGGATCAGGACGCAGCATGGGATTGACTCAAGGGATATTGGACAAACTCTAACTTGGATAAGAATGAGGTCGTGGCCCAGTACGGCAACCTGTGGAAGATTGAACGCGCCTTCCGGATCTCAAAGACCGACTTAAGAATCCGCCCTATCTATCACCGATTAAGAGAACGAATAGAAGCCCATATCTGCATCGCCTTCTGTGCCTACAAAATTTATAAGGAGCTGGAGAGGCAACTAAAGGAGCGTGAACTTGAATGGAGCGCTGAGTATGCAATTGAAATTGCTAGCTCTATCTTCGAGGTGTCTATGATTACTCCCTACTCCAAAGAAAAGTTGTCACGGCTTCACATCAAGTCCGAGGAGCAGGTGGAACTAGTGGAATCCTTCAATTTAGGCTAGGGTGTCCCAGCGAGGAAAACAGGAAGCAAACACTCTAGGCAATATGGGCCTACTTTATAAGGCGAAGAATGATGATGAAACCAACTTAGCATACCAGGAAGAAGCGTTAGCCATCAAAAGACTTATTCATGATCGCAGTGGGATCGTCACCTCTCTCCACAACATCGCCAAGATTGAAAAGCGCAGATACAATATCGAAAGGTATCTGGAACTAGAAAGCGAAGCATGGCAATTAGCCCAAGCACTAGGTGAGCCAGAGGCTTTATACTATGTGGGCGTAGAGCTTGGCCGATATTTGTGCGATCAAGGTGAAATAGCCGTTGGTCTACCCATGGTAAAAGAAGCGTATGCAATGGGTGCCAAGGTGGGTGTCCCTAACCTGGAGAATTTGGGCATGTATATTCAAATCCAAGAGAAACGGCTTGGGCAATAACCGTTGAGTTCTATCCAAAGAACCACGCATTTAGGTGCCCTTTGTAATTGGCATTACAATAGATTCAATATACGTGCCCTCTTGTTGGGCTATCTCCTCTAAGGTAGCCTCTTTGATTTGGAGTATTTGACTACCACTTTTCAAGTATTGAATAACAGCAGTTCTGCCATAATACACATATTGCACAATATTATCGAATCGTTGCGTCGATTCTGAACGGAGTCTAGCCATTCGGTTATCGTATTCCTTTTCGGAAATGTTTTTCCGTTGTAACAGTACTGATGCATTGATCACTGACCCTTTTTCTAAAACAGGAAGGTCTGTATCAATTTTACAAGTTAGTACCTTGTAAGGGTACTTGTCATCTTGATTAATTTCGAGGATTCGTTGTTGTAATTTATCAACCTGCATTTGGCGCGTAGTAGCTTTAAATATTCGTTTTTCCTTTTGACTGAAAAGCACTTCAGCGCGCATGCTCAACTGCCATGAGTTGAGCCGTCTGGTTTCCTGCAGATACCCCATTTCTACTAGTGCATGGATTATTTCCTCAGGTGAAAAGGTTTCGTGTGGCAAAATGGATACTACTAACTCAGCGGTTATATAAGAGTTATCGGCTACTCTAAAGAGTCGTTTCAGTTGTCGGCTTGAAAAGGTGGAAATCAAGGTAGGAATATCCATTTGTGTGTTTCGGGTCAATCAATTAGATTTATTAGAGCAATGGAGATTCTAATAGACATTATTTTTGCCCTCCTTTTGAACCTCCTAGCTAGAGTCTGTCCATAAAGTGTACAATTTGAGTAACGACTAGTCGAATTTGAATCGATTAGTTTCAGATAACTTTGAGAAGTTCTGTAGTAATTTATCAAGTCAAAGCCCTCATTAGTATAGTTTAATTTTTTTACTGAATAATTTTATTACAATAAAGGTCAGGGCGGACCTCTCCTGTCGAACCTCTTGATCTGAGTAGCTAAAGGTTAGGCCGGAGCAATTCTAGCGACTACCAGTTGGGTGAGCACCCGGATATTATAGCCAATGACGCTCCACATCACCTTTGAGCAGAAGCGTTTCCATCCTTTCCAGTTACAGCGACTGATGTTAAAGCCTCGTTTCAGATTTGAGATAGATGCCTCGATACCACTTCGCCATTTCTTTAGCCTTGTTTCCATGCCTTTACTGGTAGCACGGTTGGTCATACTACGGGTTACCTTGTTGAAGACTACATTGATCAATGAATTATCGAGGTTCTTCTTAGCAGCAAAACCACCGTCAGCAGCCACCGATTTGGGTGCTTTTCCATATACCTGCTCAACATCTTGCAGTGTTTTGGAGAATAATGTGGAATCAGCCGGATTACCTTCAAGCACCTTGCAGTTCATTATCAAACCGCTTTTTCCATCGGCTAGCAGCACTTTGTGCCCAAACTCGTTCTTGCGAGCTCCTTTGACAATAATGTCGGTATGCTGCTCATAAATGCTGAATATTTTCTCAGCGTTGGGTACTTGCTCACCTAGTACTTCTTTTCGGTAGGTCATCGAATAGACCCGCCGTAATACAGGCAGAAGTTCTTCTAGCTGGAGGCAAAGAGTATAGCCTTCCACGGTTTTAATCTCGGAGCAGTCTTTTTTTTAGCAAACTTGTCTACCTGATTGATCGTTTTGGTGAACTGCTTTAACTGTTTGATAAACAGGTCTGTACGTTTATCTGCTTTGCTATTGTTGATCGCAAAAAAGCTCTTCTTTGCCCCTTGGGTATAATCCCGATACGGGATCTGTTCTTTATCCGCCAAATGAGCGAGCAACCGATGCGACTCCTTTATGCAGTCCCAGACCAAGCTGTTGTTCGTCGGGGTGTGAATATTGGTCTCCACCACGGTGGTATCCATTCTAATCCGATCCAGATCTACCAGGCCTTCTTGTATAGCAATCTTATTGATCTCGGCCAGCAATACCGTGAGTTGCTCGGCACTGATGCGCGAGATGTATTTATTCCAGGTCTTTAAACTGTACAGCTTGCCATCCTGAAGTTTTAGGAAGGCTTGGCACACATAGGAGTCTGATTGAGCGTATTCTAACTCCCTATAATCGAGTTTCTTAAACTCCTTGAAAATCCCTGCACGAACCACCTGCTCAACGCTTGGTGAATCTTGGCGACCCATACGCTTAGCGGGTTCTCCGTCTGTGATGTCATGGGCTAATAGCGCAATCAGTTGTGGATTATGATTAAGAATCAAGTCGATCAGGCCTAGCTCAAGGTTGCGGCGCCAATCTACTTTGTTGAACTGAAGGAGGGCTTCTTTTACTAGTCTCAACGCTTTTCTTGAAAAATAGCTGATACCTATTCAATATTCAAGCAATAGACTGATCTTCAATATCTTCCGACTTTAGGGACAGACTCTAGGTAGCTACATTTTCCTGAAAGCTAGCTCCCTCCTAAAAAAATAGTCTGAAATTCTTTTAAAGGGGAGTATCACTCCCTTGTTTGAATATTCCTGATAATCAGCGCCTTGTGTAAATATTCCCTATTTTTCATTGTACTGCTCCTGGATGTGTCCGTGTTGTAAATTGACAATCTATTGATTATCAAATTATTGAAAGCTAATTCGTTTGTTTTGTGTGCGAAAAGCTAGTGAATAAAGTTATTATAAATCTGATAATCAGTAATTTATATGGATGATTCGATATCATTAGCCCTATTTTTTCAGCAAAGAGTGTATAATACCGTGAAGCATGCTGAATACATTGGGCAAGTAGAGGTAGGCTTCCGATGGGACGATACTTTTGGTAATGAGTACATCAAAGTAGAATACTTAGTTAGTGTTAATGACTGTTTTTCCAGTCAAGCTGAAAAAGAACAAGAAACTATCAATGCTACCTTTACAGGAAGCCCATTTTTCATTTACAGCATAAGCACTCACCGTCAACGGTACCCTCAGGACGAAGGGCTAACTTTTGTTTCTTTCCAGGCTACCTACAACAGCCTGGCCGCTTATGTGGTGGCAGAATTATCCAATGCATTGGATGCGGAAGTGCCTATAAAGGTAAAGTCCGCTCAAAATTGGCCGAAGGCGAATCTTGCTAAGCAATATTATTCCTACTTGGATAGGTTTGCACAAAATCGATACTACTGGGGGTGGCGCGACATTGAGACAGAAAGTCAGCAACTAGAATCTCTTTTTGAACTGACCCAACTTCATGCCAAGCGAATGCTGCGGCAGCCCAAACGAATACTCGTAAAGGAAGAGTCATTGTTAAGTTATACTTCAATTAGTCGTGTTACACTCAGGGGGATACTATTAAAACAACAGATTCCTGTACGGTGGGTCAGTGAATATTTATTAAAAGGCCTTATCATCCTGGGGCCTTCTTTGATCGAAGGATGTATTACGATATTACAAGATCCGGGAGAGAAGTGGTATTGGGACGAATGCGAAGAGTTGCTGGAAATATTATACTATGATTTCTTTCCTAAGGCACTGGAGAAACTGACTTAGAGGCAAAAAGAAACCCACTTAGCGGAATGGCCCTTGAGAGGATCAGACGTTGTACTTGATAAGCAAGGAAAGCTAGGGCAGGTGGATCAATTACTCACGGCTCCTGAAAAAGAGTTACCAGAAATACGATTGACCAATCTGAAAGTGAACCTATCATTGAGCACCTGGATCAGGGTTCTATCATCTTCGGAGGTGGAGTGGGTATGTAGCTACAACCAGTACCTACAATATTGCGAACAAAACGTGGTGCTGCGTATCCACAACTTTTTAAAGTGGATAAAAAAGAATGGCAAAAAGTTCTCACCCCCAACCTTTTCGGTCAATCTGCACACTGGCTTCGACACTAGCCTTTTTATTTGACTCCTTCTGCTAGCTTTTGGCCTCATTATCAGGAACCTACTTCCGATGGCTCACAACCCCTCCAACTCCTCCTTGAGCGCCCGCTTGCGGGGATACTCCGTGCGAAAGTGCTGGGCTAGTGCTGCTACCTGCGGGCCAAATCCGATGCTGCGGGCGGCATGCAAGGCACGGGCGGCGGCTTGGTAGGCACTACGTTTGCTGGCTGCATCTAGGGTAGTGGTGACCCAGTGGGTCCAGTGCTGGTGGATTGCCTCACGGTAGCCCTGCTCCATAAGTATTGGGCCAAAGGCGGTAAGCCAATCCAGGGAAATATCCTCTTGGCAGTGCTGCCACAGCCGGGGCCACGTTTCCTCATCCTGGTATATACGGCGCAGAATATGGTCTACCCGGTATCCCTGTCCCTGGAGTTGGTCTAGAAAAGTCTCGCGGTGCGCAGCCCACTCGCTGGCCGTGTATAAGCCTTTGTAGGCCTGATAGATAGCGTAGCTCGGGTCGTCTAGCAGCTGCTCCCAAGCAAATTGGCGGCGTATCGAAAGTGTTGTGTCTTCGGTGAGTAGGGGCTCTATTTGGCT
>DMST01000388.1:6890-7207 GCA_003454975.1 Cytophagales bacterium
TGGCTGAGCAGCCACGACCTCCTCGTGGAGAAAAAGTCTTCCTGGTACGTATCCAGCAGGGCCAAAAGGCCCGATACATCCTCACTCAATGCAAGTTGCTTAGCTTTGCGCTCTACCAGCGGCCAGGCCGTGGGCCATCGCGCCCATAAAGCCTCGTCAGAAATCCAACCCCGATCGGCACCGTATAGCAGGGCCGTGAGGTATCGGTCGCGTTCGCTTTCATACACCCCTTCTTCCGACAAGCGGCCCTGCATATGAAGGCAGTACTCACGACCCATCACGGGGTCGTCGGTGAGGGAGGCGCAGGCCGCCAGGGC
>DMST01000388.1:7244-16666 GCA_003454975.1 Cytophagales bacterium
AGGGCCGCCCATTTCCATGCCGATAGGCCGTCCATCGCGTGGCGACATGCGGTATGTCCCTCAACTCGCTGCTCGGGTGTGAGCGGACCCTCATTCCCCATGCGCATCATCAGGTCAAAGACCTCATCCACTTCTCCGAGCAGATTGTACTCTTGCCATTCACGGTCCTGTTCCGCAAATTCAATTACCACCTCCGTGTAGATGATGGCTCGGGATAAGGCCTCCCAGGTGGAGTTTTTGTCCTTTTGCCAGTCATATTCGATGGCGTGAATTTCCGAGGGCAACGTTTCGTACAGGGCCTCATAGTTCCAACCCCAATCCTCTTCGCAGGCATAGATTTCTGCTTGCAGATCACGCCGCCAGCTGGCTCGTTTTTTCTTCCAGACCCCCTCGTTGTCGGTGGCGGGTAGGTCGCGAATAAGTTGGGGATATTGTGCCAGCCATTGCCTGCCCAGCGTACGCCATTGTGCCAGCGTAAGGCCACGCAGTGCCTCCTCTAGCTCATCAGGAGTGCCTTCCGCCGGAGAGTCCGCGGGCCTGGGTCGCGCTTCCCATGTAGGGCTATCGTGAAGGGCATAGCATACTGCCGCGGCATGTTTGCATTGTACCCCATAGGGGCAGGAGCAGGTGGCCTGTAGAGATTCTTCGGTCCATTGGATTTGAACACGGTAGCGCGATCCACCTTGCACCTCCGCTATGAGTACGTCCGCCGACTCCCACACCATGCTCAGTACCGCGTCATGGTGGTATAGGGCAAAACCGCGGTCTAGCACGGCACTAGAAAAAGCCTGCTCGAATTCAATCATCTTATTTCATGATATGCTAGCTAACTACGTAGGTATGAGCCCTAGCCACAGCACTTCTTGTACTTTTTGCCGCTGCCGCAGGGGCAGGGGTCGTTGCGGCCCACTTTGGGTTCGGCCTGGATGGGTTCTTGCTTTTTGAAGAGATCCCCCTAAAGTCCCTCGCCACCTTCACGTTCGGCTTTCTGGGCAAGCAAAGGCTCACGAGCCCCTACTTCTACGTCAAGGCCGTGCGTGCGCAGCACCTCTAGCTCGGGCTGCATTACCTCACTCAGCTCATGCAGTTGGTGTCCCGGGTGGTCCATACTCTTCTGGAAAAGACCTTGTTCGGCCGCCCATTGCGCCGCGCTGATATGCTGGGGCCGCGGCCAGGTATGCACAAAACCTATTTCCCAGAGGCTTCCAGGGTATTTCCCCATCACCTTACTCTTAATGCTTTGGGTAATGGACAGCGCGTGCTGAAATCGTGACTCGGAGATATCGCCGTGCTGCAGCAAAAAGGCATACACGTACACACAGCCCCATACGGTGGCCGCCAGCTCGGCGTCCAGGTCCTGATAGCCATTGGAGGGGGCCTCCGTGAGGAACTTCTCAAACGAGTCTTGGTCGATGAGGAAGGCATCCTTCCATTCCATAAAACCCTGATTGTGACTCACCCAGTAGCTCGTCATGGCATCCCACCAGATGCCGCTCAGGTAGAAAGCCACCCCTTGCGCATGCATAAACTGAAAAAAATACCCCTGCAAGGTGATCAGTGTGTTAGCCCAGTCCTCCACGTGGAGGCCATCCATCTCCTCGGAGCGCAAAGGTGATTGCCAGAGTCCACGGTCTTGGGCCTGTAGCACCTCCTCGTCGGCTGAGAAATGATGTTCTTTAATTATCTCCACAAAGGCCTCCGCATCGAAGGAGTTGGGGTTTTGCTCCCATAGCCTTTGTAACGTGGAGTAATACACCTGCATCGCCAAGTCCAGTTCAGCCCCTCGCATCAGCTCTTGCGATTTCGCCACCTTATGGAAGTTTTTCTCAATACACTCCGCGGTGATATCCGAATACTGATAGTATTGCAACAGGTTGAAGGAGATCAGGTATAACTCATAATGGTGTAGGGGTTCTTGGATGAAACCCGTTGCCGAGGATTGTACATGGTCATGCTCCTTTCGGTACGCATAATAGGAGACCAAGAGCACCTCAAAATATTCGAAATGTGCTTGGTAGAGTTTGGGTTGATGCTCCTGTATTAGGTGCCTAAACCGTACCACATCTTCAAACCGTTTGGCCATTTCTAAGTGGCCCAGAGTCTCCAAAATTACCTCTCCAAAGTCGTATTCCTCGGCAACATCCGGGGCTAAGGGCTGCGATAAGATCGTACAAGTATCCTGATAGATATCCAAAATATCCTCATTCAGGTACTTCTCCCAATAGGTTTCAAACGTCATCGGCAGTAGTAGTAAGGTATCATGCAATGGCACAACCGTGCGCAAGATATCCCATCGCTTTCTATTTCTACTTTACGAAGATCAAACAAATAAAGTAGATGGCTTTAATCATTGGCCAACCGTCTAAATATCAGCAAATTACTGACATATAAATTAGTTCCTCATTCCCAATTGATATTCATTAACCGTGAAAAATCAATCGGATAAAAAACATGCTCAAAACACACAACCTACTATGTATCAAACGCTTGTCTTGGTTCGTGGGTGAGTTCTTTTTGGTCTTCTTTTCTAGTTGCCCGTCATAATCAGCCCCCTAAAGCACTCCAATACCTACTGGGCTTGATGAAATTGGAAAAGGGTAAAGCACACTTGAAAAAGGGGGATAAATCAGTGGCTGTTGGTAAGCAATATGCAGGCTTAGTGGGCAAGGTTGAGAACTGTCAAGTGTAGGGTATATGCCTCCTTGGTAAACGACCACCTTGCTGCGATGATCAATGAACGTTTAATTCTTCCCAAGCAATGGGTTGAGGACAAGCGCAGATGTGAAAAAGCAGGTATCCCCGAAGATCAAATACAAAACAAAACCAAAGTTCGCCGAACAAAGGCCAATCTAGCCCACCTCTAACCGAATGGTTACCCCCAGTACACGTTTGCTGAACAGCATTGCCTATAGTTTCGCTTACATCCTATACCGAATGACTTGCAGTCCTTACCTTTGTAGGGCAACATCATCAAACGTTAGACTTACTTGTCGGTACTCTCCCCCAAGCAGCTGAGCACCGTGCTCAACGAAACCCGCCCCGGCATCTGGCAGCCATCCAGCATACAGGCGGTTTCCTATCCCAGCGAGAACCACCAGCTGCAGGACACTCATCAGGACCAGTCCTTCTGGTACAAACACCGAGAACGGTGCCTGCAAGCCATTTTTCAGCACTTCCCCACCCCACAGCTACTCGACATTGGGGGCAGCAACGGTAAGCTAGCCCAGGCACTACCTGACACTCATGTAACACTGTTGGAGCCCGGAGAATTAGGTGTAGCGCGTGCCGAGCAGGACGGACAAAGCCCCATCATCCATGCCGATTTGTTCAGCGCACAGATCCATCAAGAAAGCCTTCCCGCTGCCGGCATGTTCGACGTACTCGAACACATCGAAGACGACGAAGCGTTTATTGCCGAAGTATACCGCATCCTTCAACCAGGGGGCAGGCTATACCTCACCGTACCGGCATTGCCATGGCTTTGGTCTCCATTCGACGAATCCGTAGGACATTACCGTCGGTACCTGCGAAAAGGGCTCAATACCCGACTGAAAGAAGCCGGGTTTCAAATCCAGTTCAGCTCCTATCTATTCTCACCCATGCCCGTTCCGGTTTGGATTATCCGGAAACTGAGATCATTCAAAGGCAAAGCCAAGAATGATAAAATGGACCATGCCAGCAAAGAAGGTGGACTAGGGAAATTAGTCTACAACATATTATCCTTCGAGCGAACGTTTATCAAGCGCAAGCGCGTTCTACCCCTTGGTTCCAGCCTCGTAGTAGTCGCTCAAAAATCCACACCATGAAACAGAAGATCGATTTATACGCATTCTACTCCTCCCCTGCTCTGTCCCAAGAGGTCATAGAGGCTGGCATCAGCGGGCTAGTTGTGGATTGGGAATTCGGGGAAAAAGAGCGTCGACAGAACCTCTACAACACCCAGATCAACCGACATGGGGAGCAGGAATTGCGCGAAGCACGGCAGCTAACCGACCGCCCCATCATCTGCCGAATCAACGGTGGCGACCATTGGACTGAGGATCAAACGCGGCTAGCCATGGACTTAGGCGCCGACTGTATTCTCCTTCCTATGGTAAAGAGTCTTGGGGAAGTGGAACAATTGCTCAGAGTAGCAGATGGAAAAGTGCAGGTGGGCATTATGATCGAAACCCTGGAAGCCGTAGAACTCGCTTCTCAGATAGGCCGCATGCCCATTGACAAAGCATATGTAGGACTAAATGACCTATCTATTGCTCGCAAGTCGCACAATATTTTCACCCCCCTCATCGACGGTACCTTAGACGAAATCCGTCCTCACTTTTCTTGCGATTTCGGTGTCGCAGGCCTTACCCATCCTGAGCTGGGCAATCCTATACCAAGCCGGCTTTTATTACAATACATGGATTACCTACAGGTATCCTTCACTTTCCTACGTAGGTCCTTCTACCGGGACATGCACCAGTATACAGCTCAAGAGATGATTCAGGCCATCCACAATAGCCGAAACCCTCAAAACCTGGAAAACGACTTGTTTGAGTTGAAGAGGCACATCTTGGAAGCTACGATGCTGATCTAACCCAGCGCCGACAAGCCAAGGCACAGGCCACTCCTTTTCGGGCATAAGCAATGCGCTTGAAAAACGAGTATCCCGACTGACCATCGTTATGCGCTCGGTCTCCGGGTACATAAACCAACTCAGAGGCTAGTGAAGCAACCATTACGGTCACCACGGGCTCCTGCACCGGGATTTCTGACAGCCGCTTCACCACCGCCCGGTCCACCACAAAAAAGCTACCCGCCCGATAATGCAGCCCCGTTAGCCACTGTATAGGCAGCTTATACAATCGGGAAGTCAGCATCCGGGCCTTACTTTGGTACATACCGTGCCTTCGCAAGAAAACCGCCCGATTAGGCCCCTCCGCTTTCTTCAACAAAGCGGGGATATACTCCGGTATATCCTGCAAGTCAGCATCCATTACCACTACCCTTCTCCCCTTCACCAACGCCAAGCCATTCATCAGCGCCCTATTCTGCCCTAAGTTTCTCTCATGATGGTGCACCCGTACGGTTTCCCTCTCCTTTTCTAGTGATTCCAGCACCGCTCGGCTTCCATCCGGGGAAGCATCATTAACAAAAATCATTTCAAAAGAATACCCCTCACCTTCCAAAGCTTCCGAAACCCTTGCCACCAATACCTCTAGGGTCTGCTCATTTTTATACACCGGAATCACTACCGAAACCTCCGGTATTTTTCCAGATTCAGAATCAGCCATACTTTCCCTCTTGGTCATAATACCAGTTTACCATCCCCTTTATACCAGCCTCCATCGTTACCTGAGGACTCCATCCTAGCACTTCCTTTGCTTTCACTATCGATGCCCGCCAGTGTTCCTTGTCCATATCCGACAGAGGATACGGCTCCTTTTTTATCCGCACGGGAGTATCCAGATTCACACTTATCAATTCCACAATTTCTCGGGCAGAATATTCCTTTCCAGCACCTACATTAAAGGCCATTCCTGGTGAAAGCGGTGCCGTACACATACGCAGAAACACCTCCGCTATATCCTCTACGTGCACGTAGTCTCGCTTGATTAGGTCCGGCACCAGTTGAATTTCTTCACCGGCAGCGTGTGCCCGCAGAGCCCTCATGATCAACTTCTTCGGCGAATCCCACGGACCATATGCCCTAAATATCCTCCCAAAAACCACCGGACAGCCTTGCTGAGCATATTGTTGGCAAAGTTCATATTCGGCCAGTTTGATTTTCCCTCGGCGCGAATCTGCCAACAAGGAATCATCTTCCTTAAACTCCGCCGCTCCCGAGTCCCCATAAATAGTAGAACTGCACGCATGTACCAACCGGTTCGCTCCAACCTCCTCTGCAAAATCCAATACCCTTCCCATCATCGTAACCGCCGAACGCATTGCCCCGAAAAAGCCTTCCTCTTCCTTGAGCAACTGCGGGGCCGGCTGTGCGAAATGCAGGATATAATCAGGAACCACACCAGGCAGTTGTTCGGCTAAAGTTCTCTCTCCATCCAACACCACCCTATGCACCATTACCCGATCCAATACCTCCGCAATAGCCCCGGTACTACTACCTTCCCTTAGCAATACGTGCACCTTCACTCCTTCGGCAGCCAGCCTTCTTACCATAGCTGAGCCCACCATACCACTCCCTCCTGTAACACAGAAAACTTTACCCTGTAATTCTTCCGAACTCATATTCTCACCCAAAGCCTATTTAATTACTTTGCAGACCAAATCCTGAGTATACTGGTTTGCCCATACCCGCATCACACCCCTTCCATACCGAGCCCCCCCTTCTCCTACGCAATCTATTTATCGGCAACCTCATCGTACTGGTCTATTTGCTCCCGCTCCTAATTTTGGGGCAAGATGCCTATTGGGGCACAAGTGACCAACTCGATTCTCACATCATTTGGTACAAGATCCTCAAACTAGGTGGCTACACCTTTGCGGACTCCTACCTACCCATTCCAGAATTGATGGGGGCCCCTCGCCTATCCTTGTACAATGAGTTTTACTTGGGCTATTGGCTTCACTACCTCTTGGGCACCTTCCCTGCCCTAGTCACGTCCAAAATCATCATCCACTTTACCGCCTTTGTGAGCATGTTCTATTTGCTTCAAAAGTGGAAACTCCACCCTACCGCCCAGTTCTTGGGTAGCCTGTATTTCGCACTATTGCCCTTCTCCCTGTTTTGGGGCATCAGCGTAGCCGCCCAGCCTTTCGTCTTCTTTGTATTCTTACAGCTAGAACAACGCCAAACCAAACCCTGGATGTGGGTAGGCCTACTTCTATACACCCTTTACTCCAATTTCTATTCAGTCAGCATTTTCCTTTACGGCCTTTCTTTCTTGTATTTCGTTAGAAAAAATGGCCTCCTTTCTTCCCAAAACCTGCCTATTTACCTTACCATGGCAAGCCTCAGCCTCCTGGCGCTGGGTATGGAATACCGTTTGTTAGAAAGTGTCTTTTTCAACCAAGGCTACACCTCACATCGGGTAGAGCGAGTACCACAAACCACCAGCATGCTAGGTACCCTCAAAACCTGGGCTACCTTCTTACTGATCGGGGATACCTCTGTTCGTACCTTCTTTTTTTTATTCATCCCGCCAGTCCTCTTATTTACCGCTACCCAACCCAAACTGGCCATCCAATACCTCACCCGGCGCCAACTACCTTTTGGCATCGCCGCTATCCTTATTTTGCTTAGCTACCTACTCAATGTCCTCAGCCAATCCGAAAATCTCCAACTACTCCGCGTTTACAACACCCAACGGATTTACACCCTCTTTCCCCTACTAAGTGCCGGACTCCTCACCGGAGTATTATCCCACTTCATCATCCTCCAGGGCCAACGCCCCATCCTCAAGGGCTACCTTTTCATTTCATTTCTTGGGGTCATTATGCTTACCCCCTTCTACCGATCCTGGCTACCAGCCAGTTCCCCTATATCCATCAAAGAAAACATCACCTACCGGCAGTTCTTCTCAGAAGACCTATTCCAAGATATCAAAAGCCACCTGGGTCCACCTTCCCAATACCGGATAGCCTGCCTGGGCTTCCATCCTGCCATTGCCCAATACAATGGCTTCTACACCCTAGATGGCTACCTCACCAACTACCCACTTACCTACAAGCATGAGTTTCGAACCCTGATCGCCGCCGAACTCGAACAGAACCAAGAAATCAAAGATTATTTCGACGGGTGGGGCAGCCGGTGCTACCTCATGGATGATCAACTGGGTAAAAACTACGCCATTACCAAGAACCAAAATCAGACAATCCCCTCCTTCGATCTCAACTGCGACCAGTTTATCAGAATGGGAGGCCAGTATCTACTTTCCAGCGTAGAGATCGCTCAGTTTTCCTGCTCACGCCAAGTGCATTTGGTTTCTACCTTCGAAAACGACACCTGGAAAATCTTCCTCTACCAGATCCAATAACCAAGCTACCGCAATTCTTTTAGCGCCCCGCTCACTCCAGCCCGGTACGTGCGCGATACCGGCACTTCCTTGCCCACGCCTTCCAACCGCAGGCGAAGCCCCTGCGCATTACTCTCCACGCGAACCACCCGCCGCAAATTCACCACGTAACTTCGGTGGCATCTCAGAATGTAATCATCTGTCACCTGATCCAAGGCCAGTTTCATACTCAGGCGCAGCAGTTTGCGACTCACTACCCCCTTTTCCAGCACGCCCACATACACATAGTTCTGTGCTGCCTCCAAATACACCAGCTGTTCCGTAGTGGTTTCTATAGACTCCTTTACCAGATGAGAGGCCAGCCGAATCAGCCTCTCCTGCCCTCGCTGCTCCTGCTTTTGCAGGAAGGCATTGAGCGCCTTCACCTCTTCCAAATTACGCCGTAGTAGTATGTTATTCAGGGCAGCCACCCGCAGCACCACCGGTATCACACCTATCAGCGTCGTGATCCCCACAAACTGGCCCGCGGTCTTCAGCGTTATGGGTACTCCCCTTATTGCGCTCGAATACCCCAGCAACCCGGCCGAAATCACCACTAGCAGCCCCAGCGATCGCACTCCCTCCCAGGCCAAGGTCCATCCCTCCCCTCGCAACCGAGTTGGAGCCATAGCCTGCCATACCGTCCAATACATACCCCCCAGCAGCAGGCTCGTCAACCCAAAGCCCAACAGCGGCCAAACACTAGCATTTTCCAACCCAAAAGGACGTAGAACCAACAGCACTGCCACTGCAAAAGCACTCACCCTTACCAGTGCCCAGAGCTCCAGCTTTGTCCCCCTAGAAAACGGAAACGGATCCCTCAATCGGGCAAAGAATTCCTTCCACATATCCCAAAACTAATCATCCATATCAGCTTTTCGTGGCACAAGTCCATGTCACTCGTGTCAAAACCGCGCAGCTGGTAACACACCTTTCGTCACTCCCCACAAGCCCCGTATCCTGTAGTATCGGTTCACACAAAATCCCCATATCACATGACCCGCACATTCCTACCCATCTTCCTCCTTTTAATCGTCGCCATTCCCGCCGCTTCGGGACAGAGCGCTACCGACTTCGCTCGTATGCGGCAGCGTTACGAAAGCCGCATACCTGCGCTCGACACCATGGTAGCCACCCCTGCCCAACACAATCTAGCCTACCTTCCCATCACCGTCACCACCCCTGACAGCATCACCATCTCCACCTGGTTCATGCCTACTCCAGAAGCCAAAGCCACCCTACTCATGGTTCACGGCTTCATGATGAACAAGAGCCACATGCTACAGCGAGCACGCTATTACCACCAGCTCGGGTTCAACATTCTGGCTATCGACTTGCGTGCACGTGGCGAAAGCAGCGGGCAGCATACTGGTGGCATGGGCAAAGGCAACGCCCCTGACGTACTCACCGTTATCTCCCACTACCAAA
>DMST01000388.1:16712-17900 GCA_003454975.1 Cytophagales bacterium
CTCCCACTACCAAACCTACCTCAGTCAAAACGGCCCGCTGATCGGTTATGGGTTCTCACATGGCGGTCGCACCCTCATCCACGCCAGCGCCGCCCTACCCCAACCCTTGCCCCTCATCCTGGAAGGCACTCCCTACTCCCTAGCCAAAGGCATGCAACGCCAATACCATATGCCCCAGCCCCCTCCTATGCAAGAAGAAAACCTGGACGAAATACTGGCCACCATACCCCAAATACCCATCCTACTGCTCATCGGCGATTCGGACACCGCCATCATACCCGAGGAAGCCCAAAGCCTCATACAGTTCACCACGGCCGAAGCCAGCCAGCTGGTCGTGTTTCCCAACACTCAGCACAACGTAGTTACCCAGGCCAATGCCCAACAACTCACTCCGGTCATATTGAACTACACCCAGCAAATCCTCAAATAAAACCCCACCAACCTCAATATCATGCAAATCACTCGCACCACCCTTCGTCTGCTCCAGTTTGGCACCCTCCAGACCCTACTCATGGCCCTCTACCATTTTCTACTGCCCTACCAGTTCCAATGGGCAAGCGCCATGCCCACCGGAGCCCCCACCCTCCGGTGGGCCCTCTTCGCCCTCAACCACTACTTTAGCTTCACCCTCCTACTCCTCACCATCCCCCTACTCACCACCCTTTTCAAAAAACGTACTACACCCCGCCCCCTATCCACCATCCTCCTCACCCTCTTTTGGGCCTTCAGTGGCACCTATCAGCTCATCGAACCCATGACCCTCCCTACCTCTCTACTATGGCTCAGCTATCTGCTTGCCGGCCTTGCCTGGACCAACGCCCTTATCTTGGCATGGGGTGCCCGGCGCCTAGTCCGCGAAATCAACAGGCATCAAGCCATCACCGGTCAGCACACCACCTTAATCGTAGGCTGATCCAAGCTATTCAGGGAACAAGCACGATTTCTGAGGGACAGATGTAGATAAAAGCTTCCTGAGTATTTTTTTGGATTGTGAGTTTGCATTTACAAATCGATACCAAGTCACTGAAAATCATTACCGGCTGGATTCTCAATAGAAAAGACCACCAACTGAGGCGGCTTTTTTAAAGGAAAAGGTCTCCAACATTTCGGATGGATCCCTATTCAGTAGAAGAAAAATTTGGGCGTATCCCCAGAAAGCAAAATAGGCACCGCGCGGTTTCCGCACGG
>DMST01000388.1:17935-18194 GCA_003454975.1 Cytophagales bacterium
CTATTTTGCTTTCTGGGGCCGCGCTCTCACAGCTCGCTTCCCGGCAGTTATTATACCGTCTCAAGCATCCTTTCTGGCCAGATCAGACTAAGTCACCCAGGCTCGATTCTGGGATAAGCTGGGAGAGCTCAAACAACTGCTCCATCGCTTACGCAAAAAACTTATTCTTTATAGTCCTTGTGTTCCCCTACCAACAAAAAAAGCTCCGATTTCTCGGAGCTTTCTCTTGCAGAGGCGGAGGGATTCGAACCCCCGGTAC
>DMST01000388.1:18234-21329 GCA_003454975.1 Cytophagales bacterium
CCCCGGTACCTCGCGGTACAACGGTTTTCAAGACCGCCGCATTCGACCACTCTGCCACGCCTCTGGGTCGATTGCCTAACGGGATTTCCGTTTGGGAATGCAAAAGTAGAGGTTTTTAGATACGGACCAAATGGAACCACACAAAAATTATCTAAACCATCCAAATCAACCCCTAATCCCCAAAATCAGGGCTTATCCTTGGTTTCTGCCTGTGCTTTTACCGTCTCCATTACCTCCGGTAGCATCGCACGGAAGTTATCCCCGAAAGCCCGGGCGAAGATGCCCGCCGTTAGCCCTTGAAACCACACCTCGTGGGTAAACACCGTTTTACCGTCCTCCTCACTTAGCGTACGTTTCACATACAAGCCCCCCAAAGGAAGCGCTGACTTGAAAGTGTACGAGCTACCCTCCTCATACGCCACCACCGTAAATTTTGTATCTCGCCCTTCTAACGAAGTCAACACCCCTTTAGCTTCCAGTCTAAATGCATCATCCATCCGGGCACTTTGCAGCCCGGTATCCCAGGTATGCCAATTGCTTACGTCCGTCCAAATGGTCCATACCGTTTCCGGCGAAGCCGAGGTGGTCACCGTATGCCAAAAGTGTTTCCGAGAGGGTTCGTCCATTTTGGATTGAGCAAACACCCCAAAAGGAATCAGGAAAGAGAGAGTAAGTACACGCATGTCGTCGATCTTTTTTGTTTGATCCTCCAAAGATCGACTGTGGAAAAGCCCACCACACTTAACCGAGGTTAGGTTCGTCCCTATAAAACGCCAAAGGCTACCCGAGGGCAGCCTTTGTCATGACGGTTCCGAAAATTGGAGCTTAATTCACGCCCAATTTCTTGCCATACCTTTCCACTTCGTGTACTGCCTGGTCGGCCAGTTTGCGTACTTGCTTCGTTCCAGACTTCCACTGAGTGGCAACCTCACTTCCCAAGCTATCCGCCTGAGTAGCCAATTTTTGACGCGTTTTTTTGCCATTATCAGGAGCCAACAGTAGTCCCGCGAGGGTCCCTGCGGCTGCTCCAGCAAAAAATGCCATTAGGGTGTTACTCTTTTTACTCATAATCTTTGCAAAAATTCAACGTGTGCTGATCATTTAACGATATTCTTTGGTGCTATTATCAAATGGCTTGCCAATTTTTTCTATACTCAAGCCCTGAAAATTAGCTGGGAAATCACCCGGCATGAAAAAACAATATCGCATGACTCCTCTTGAAGTATTGACCCTGCAAAAGCAAAATAAGTTGCAGTCAACTTCTATTTTTTTGGCTTCTAGCAAGAGTGAAAGCAATCGGGCGCTGATAATACACGCCTTGGCTGGTGGAGCAGATGACCTGCTCAACAACTTAAGTTCGGCCCGAGACACCCGTACGATGCTCCGACTATTGAGCACCGAAGAATCTACCTGGGACGTGCTGGATGCGGGTACTACCATGCGGTTTCTCACCTCCTATGCCGCCGTGAAAAAGCTGAACCGCACGCTTACGGGTACAGCCCGCATGCAACAGCGGCCTATCGGCATCTTGGTAGATGCCCTGCGCACCCTCGGTGCTGAGATAGACTACCAAAAAGAGGACGGGTACCCACCACTCCATGTAAAGGGATGGCCCGCACAAACCTCCCCTGAGGTATCCGTACGGGGCGATGTGAGCAGCCAGTACATCAGCAGCCTCCTTATGATTGGCCCCATCCTACCCAAGGGCCTTCGTTTAGGCCTTACAGGCCCTATTGGGTCGCGCCCGTACATAGAAATGACGGTGACCCTCATGCGTAAGTTTGGAGCGGAGGTTACTTGGGAAGACGAACGCACCCTCATAGTAGCACCCCAACCGTACCAGCCTACCACTTATACCATCGAAAGCGACTGGTCAGGTGCCAGCTATTGGTTTAGCATGGTGGCACTGGCCGAGGAGGCTCAGGTTACCCTTTTGGGCTTGCGGGAAGATTCCCTGCAAGGTGACCAGGCCATCGTAGACATCATGTCCTCGTTGGGCGTACGTTCTCAGTATACTTCGGAAGGAGTAGAATTAAAGAAGGGTCCCACTGCCAAACATATAGAAGTTGACTTCACCCATTGCCCCGACTTGGGCCAAACGGTGGCCGTAACCTGTGCGGCCAAGGGTGTTTCGGGCACTTTTACAGGCCTGGAGAGCCTCCGAATCAAGGAAACCGACCGCATAGCAGCCCTTCAGGCTGAGCTAGCCAAGTTTGGAGCTTCACTTACCGAACCTTCCACGGGCACCTGGGAGCTCATCCCCTCCTCTTCTTTACCCGATGAGGTTACCATCCACACCTACGAAGACCACCGAATGGCCATGGCCTTCGCTCCTTTGGCAACCCGCATGACGGTACATATAGAAGAACCGGATGTAGTGCAAAAAAGCTATCCCGAATTTTGGGAACATGTCCGCCAGGTTGGCATCGAAACGAAGGGATAATTCGCAATGGAAGAAGGGGCTTACTTTGCCCCTATTTTATGCTTTCGCCTAGTGCTATTTTCTTCCATTCTTCCTGCCGAAGGCTGGATCAAAATGCTCATTAACAAATCTGAAAGATAAGAGGACTCTCCGTGTGATTTCTATAGTCGCAATGCAGGCTTTATTCTACTCTGCCCACGTAGTGTAAAATTAATCCTGTAGCACATTCGTGAGTAGGGTGCTCTTGGTGAACATCCAAACTAGCAGAAAGAGTACGGCCCAGGTGAGCGGAATGTGATAATAATCGCGTGTATCCTCATAGCGAGTCACCATGACCTCGCTACGCTCATACGCATCAATACGGGAAAACACTTCTTCCAAGGCAGCATTGTTACTCACGCGATAAAACTGCCCTTCACCTATCTTGGCAATCTCTCGCAGCGTACTCTCATCCAAGGAGGACGGCATCCTGCGTGGCTGGCCCAAAATATCGCGCCCTACGGTCACCATACCTTCCCTACCGATACCGATGGTGTAGATCTTGATTTCGTAGGCGTGAGCCAAGTTGGCCGCTGTAATAGGATCTAGGTTGCCCGCTGTATTGTCTCCATCAGAGAGAAGAATCACCACCTTGCTACTGGCCTCAGACTCACGCATACGGTTGGTGGCCACC
>DMST01000388.1:21345-25047 GCA_003454975.1 Cytophagales bacterium
CTAAAGCACTGCCAATAGCCGTTCCTCCCTTCGGAATCAGCGAAAAGTCGATCTGATCGATGAAACTATTCAGCAAATCATAATCCGTGGTAAGGGGGCTCAGCGAAAGGGCATCGCCGGCGAAAATAACCAAGCCGATACGGTCTTGTTTCCGACCCATAATAAACTGACGGGCTGTTTCCTTAGCCGCTTCCAGCCGGTTGGGCTGAAAGTCCTCCGCCCGCATACTCTCCGAAATATCCAGTACCAGCGCAATGTCGATACCCTCGGTATACTCTTCTACCCGCTCTTGGGTAATTTGAGGCCTGGCCAAGGCTACAATACACAAAGCCAACGCCAGGGCCATGAGTACATCAGGAAGGAAACGTAACCATGTAGTAGCATCCTTGGGTGCCTCCCCTTTCACCAAGGCAACTGCCAACTTCTGGTTCGTAAAATGCCGAATCGCAAAACGCAGCAGGAACAGCAACGGAACCGCAATCAACAGGTATAGGAGAAAGGGATAGTCGAATGTGAATCCTTTCCAGCGCTCGATGCTCCACCAGGCAGAAGAATACCAAGGGTCTAAGTAGTGTTGTACCTCTTCCATGTTACTGATCCAGATGTTGCAAACGTTCTTCGTAGCGGCCCACCGCATACCCACGCAGCCGCGCAGCCTCCTGGGGTAGTTCAGGTGTGATCCGTCTACCGTAAATCGCCCGATCAAACTGCTTCAGGGCATTCAGAAAGTCTTTCGCCTCTGGGAAACCCGCCAGCTCACGAGTCGTCATTTTAGTATAAGGCCTGCCTTCCAACTGCTCCAAATATTTTTTCCAATGATTAATCCATTGCTCAGGCACGGTACCCCTACCCTCTCCAGTAGCCAGTGCTCCGGTTAGCTGGTCAAGCCGCTCCAGCCACTTCTCGTGTTGGCGTTGCAAGCGCTGCCTTTTCCACCAGTGCTTTAGGGGTTTGGCAAACAACAGTGAGAGCACCACTAGCAGTACAGCCACCACGATAAAAATAACCGTGGCATAAGGAGTATTGAACTCTTTATCCAGAACAACCAGTAGCTCACCCGTCTGAAAATTAAGAGTATCAGGCATAGGCACGACAACATCCCAGAAGCCAATGGAGTCAGTCCCTAGCCAAAAAGTGGCCGTATCGTTGGCCGATATTACCTGGAAGGGCAGCGAAACGGCCTGCACCTCGTCTACCTCAAAGGTGGCCAAGTAATACACGGCACTGTCAAAGCTAATCCCAGCCTGGGTTTGGGTAGGAAAATAATCGTGTCGGTCATATTCAAAAGGCCCAAAACTGGCTGCACTGTCTGGCAATAGAACTTGCCAGTCCTGGGGGTACCGAACCGTAAGCACAACAGGCGTGGGGTAACCAACCCATACACTATCTTCTACAAAACGGAGAGACCCTTGCCATGAATCTCCCACCACGGGCGCAGGGGGCTGTGACCAGCCCACCAACGGTAGCATGGTAAAAAAGAGCAACGTGAGTTTATCCCGCACGGCGCGATGAATTTCTTACTTTAAACAATCGAATTAAGCTGGGCACGTAATCTTCTTGAGTATTGACTGCCAGATAGTTGGCTCCGAACCGTCGGCACAACTCTTCCAGGTGTGCTTGAGTATGGGAATAGCGGTTGCCAATGGTCTTTCGAAATTCTGAGGAACCCGTATTTACCCACACCGTTTTGCCCGTTTCCTGATCTTTGAGCGGCACAATGCCCAAGTTAGGCAAATCTTTTTCACGAGGATCCATCAGGTGAATAACCACCAAATCATGCTTCTTCGCCAATGCCTTCAGATTCTTATCGTAGTCCGTGTCTATGAAATCGGAAATTAAAATCACGATGCTACGGCGTTTGAGTCGTTGCATGGCCAAGGCCAGAATCCGATTCAAATCGGTCTTCTTGGAACGGGGCTCCAGGGAGAAGAGTTGGGTGATCAAACGGTATCCGTGGGGAACTCCCTTTCCAGGTTTGATATAAAGCTCTGGCTCATCGGAAAAGCACTCCAGCCCCACAAGTCCAGCCTCCTTCAAGGCCGCCAGCGTAAGTACTCCGGTAATTTCCTTACCAATGTGAATTTTTTGCTGATCGGCCGTACCAATATTCTGAGAAGCAGACACGTCTAAGAGAAAGAAAACGGTTTGCTCCTTGGTCTCTTTAAAGGTCTTGATGAACGTACCGTGCCCTTTGGCACTTACGTTCCAGTCGATAGTACGGACATCATCTCCGTATTGGTATGGACGAAAGTCGTCAAATTCCAGACCGCTCCCTTTAAACACAGAGTGGAAATCACCCTGCATCTGGCGGTTGATTGCTTTGCGAATCTGGATTTCGTACTTTCGAAGCTTCTTAAAAAGCTCCTTCATATTTGGCACCGTTTTGGGTAGCAAAGGTAAGTGCGTAAGGACAATATTTTCTGCATGAGAAACCATTATATGACCGCTGGTCTGGTCCTTTTACTGGCCTGCGGCAAAGAAACAAAGCTTCCCAGCGACGTTATCCCCCCCGAAGAAATGGTCGGCATTTTGGTGAACATACACCAAGCAGATGCCAAGGTGGGAAACCTGAAAATCTCCGAAGACTCGGCCTTTACGGTCATGCGTCATTATGAGCTGTTTGTTTGGGATCAGCATGGCGTATCCGAGGAAGAGTACAGCCGCAGCCAACAGTGGTACCTGCAGCATCCTGACCTATATACGAAGGTATATACTGAAGTTGTGGATTCGCTGAGCGTACTGGATGAGATGGCCAAGGCAAAACCAGAACAAAACGATCCGGCACCGGCTCCTGCTGAGCGCATTCCGGTGCCTACCGATGAAGAGGATGAAGGATAACGCCGGGCGACCCTATGGCTTCTGCGTTATTCCTGTAGGAAAGTAGTGCAATGATTTACCCCGATAACGTAGAAGAAAAACTAGGCTTCGATACACTGCGCCAGCAACTGCGCGACCATTGTTTAAGCTCACTTGGGCAAGCCTACGTAGATAAAATGCATTTTCTGGACCACTACGATAAAGTGGCCCGGTTGGTGAACCAAACCGATGAATTTCGGCGCATTCTAACTAGTGAAGAGGTCTTCCCGGCCTCTAACTATTTGGACGTGCGGCCCTCGCTAAACAAAGCGCGGATAGAAGGCACCTTTTTGGCGGAAGAAGAGTGGTATGATCTGATGCGCTCTTTGGAAACGATGGTACGCATAGACCGCTTTTTCAAAGACACCGAACACGACTATCCGCACCTAAAAGAGCTACTGACTGACCTGCAAATAGATGCAGGTTTGCACACGGCGATCAAGTCCAAAATAGACGAGGAAGGTAGGCTGCGCAACAATGCCAGTCCGGAATTAATGCAGATCCGTAGCCGGGCCCAGCAGGCGCAAAGCCAACTACGGAAAACGCTGGACAGCATACTGCGCAAGAGCAAAAGCCAAGGATACACGCCGGATGAGATGAGCCTGACCATCCGGGATGGGCGCATGGTGAACCCAGTACAGGCCGAGCACAAGCGCCGGATTAAGGGGTTTGTGCACGATGAGTCAGCCACGGGCCAAACGGTATACCTGGAGCCGGCGGAGGTGCTGGACATCAACAACGAGATCCGAGAGCTGGAAAGCGCGGAGCGTCGCGAAATTGTACGCATTCTGACCGCCCTTACGGACACGCTACGCCCGCACGTGGAAGGCCTGAAGGCCTCCTACC
>DMST01000388.1:25148-25301 GCA_003454975.1 Cytophagales bacterium
GCCGCTTTCTGGGGCGTATCGATTTTATTCGTGCCAAGGGCAAGCTAGCCGTAGATTTGGACGCGGTGGCACCCGAGTTTGTGAAAGCCCCGTTGGTAGAATGGTACCGGGCCACCCACCCCATTCTCCTGCAAACACACCGAGCCAGCGGCA
>DMST01000473.1:0-2492 GCA_003454975.1 Cytophagales bacterium
CCGCTGGATGAAGGGGGCCACCGGTGCTTTGGCATTCACGGGCTTCACGGGCCCAAAAATGTCGCTGAACTCGCCCATCTGTAGGGTATTGCCTACCTCGCGTGCGGTGTAGAAGAAGAGGTTGCCCGAGGTACCGTCGATGCCGAAGTCGGTAAACTGCACCTTGTTGGTGCCTACTACCTTGGCCATCGGCGCGATGTCGAAGGCAGGGTCGTTGGTGCTGAGCAGGGCGCCGTTGCGGTCGCGCACTACCTGGCGGCCAGACTTGGGAATGTACGCCGCGTCCGTACGGATATGATCGTACAACAGGGGCATCTCCGTCAGGGTGGTAAACACCTGATAGACTGCAGCCTTGATCTCACTGACCATGTTGCCGGGAATCACACTGCCGGGCGTGCCACCACCGGTAAACAGGTTGGGGTTGTCCGGGTTGGGCAAACGGTACCCGTCTACGGTATCCGGATAGTAGGCAAAATGCCCGTTGGTATTGATGGTATCCGGATCGGTGTAGGTATAGTCGAAGCCCAGCACGTTTTGCCAGCGGTTGACGGCAAAGGGCGCGTTTTCCGCCTTGGCCAGCTCTGCCACAATGGTCGCCACCGTGGCTGGTGTGTAGAGCGCATTGAGCAGCAGCAAATCATCGGCCCGGTAGTACATGAGCCCGTGCGGGCGGTGAGTAAACTGATTGGTAAAGGTGAAAGTAGACTTACCAAACGAGTCGGGCCGGGTGGTGTAGGGGATACCCAGGGGTGCTTCGGGCACGCGTGGCTCCAGGATCTCCTGAGCAAACATCATCTTGGGCACGCCGATCTTGGACACGAAACCGGTACCCCCCAAGTCTTTGGTACGCATGCCAAAGATGGTGTAGCGGGTGCCCTCACCCGTGGCCGGTAGGGTATTGCCTTCGGTGATACCTGCGGCGGCATTGGCGTATAAGTACACCTTGTAGCCAGGATAGAAATGCACGGAGATACCCGTACCCAGGCTAATGGGTACTACGTTGGCGTCGTTGCCTTGGCCGTACTGCGGATCGAGAACGAGGAGCTGTACGTTTTGCCCAGTGCCGATCTGCTGAATCTGCAAGACCTGCAGCGTTTTGCGGGGCCCGTTGGGATCAGCATCCGTATGGACCCGCACAATGCCGCCGTACCAGTCTACCGAGGTGCCGTTGGCGCTGTACTGCGGGTGGTGGGCTAGCTGGGTGCTGTTGAAGGTGATTTGATACACCCCGGTTTCTCCGGTGACGGCAATGATGGCGGCATCGTCATACAGACCACGGAATTTCTCGAGGATCTGTTCAGGATCGTCGTCGGGCCCTTCGCGCTCAATCACCTCGCGGTGGATGCTCCAGTTATCTCCGATCTGTACCTGCAAGGGATGCGGGTTGGGACCGCCCCAGCTGGAAGGCGATACCATGTTCTCGATGGCGAGCATTTTACCATCGGCCTGTACTTCAGGGGCTTGCAAGTCGGCCCCGGCCTGTGGGATGGAATTGGTGCCCGCAAACACGGCGTCCGTTAGCTCCCGCTTGTACACCTTGAAGATGGGGCCTTCGCCCAGTACCGAGGACGGAGATACCTCGTGGATGACAAACTCGGTCTCTTCCACAATGAGCACGCCGCCCACAAAGTTGGGCATCTGGCTGGGCGTGAGGGTAGGTACCAGCTCTTCGCCGGTACTGTACAGCGGGTAGTTCTCGGTCCGTACGATGGACAAGACAGGATTGCTGAGATCATTGGCTACGCTCTTGACCTTACCCACAACCTGGTTGGGAAGCTCATCGCGGAAGTAGATGTCTACTTCGTCGGCAAAGATCTCTTCCGAATCGGGATAGATGGCATCTGGATGCAACGGATCGGTAAAGCTGCCCATGTCCTCGGGGGTGATTTTGTAGCTGAGTAGCTCGTGCCCCGTGTGGTAGTCAAAGGTGAGGCGGATGAGCGTTTTGTCACCACCCGAAATGTTCTGCAACCGGGTTTGCTCGGCAGCCGAGGTAAGCAGTAGGGGAGACTCTTCCCGAATGAGCAGGGGAGCGACGTTGCCCGGAGGCAGTAGCTGGTTGAGGGAAGGGAAGGTAGTTGTGAGCGACTTGATGACGCTACTGCGCGTGCTTCGGCTAAACCAGTTGACCCCGTAAGAACTGTATTGGTGAGGGCCATCTTCTCGCTCACGGTGTACGTACAACGCTTCGTTGTCATCTGGTATGTTGATGGCCACCGTTTCGTTGTGCGGGGAGGTAAAGGGAGGTACCGCGTTTTGGTATTCGTCGGTGCTGCTCAGCTCTGGTTTGCGCCAGTTGGCCTCGAAAGTGCCCTTGTACTCCAGGCCTACATTCACCGGGAAGGTGAACTCCCCGGTATTGTATGCAGTGTTGGTCTGGTAGAAAGAGACATCGTCGTACTCGGGTACGGGTAGAGCAAAGAGGCTCACAAATCGGGTGCGAGCGCCCGTTACGTAGCCCTCATCGTCGGTGATGTTGGCCTGCTCCTCTC
>DMST01000473.1:2533-7572 GCA_003454975.1 Cytophagales bacterium
CTCTCCGGTACCGGTAGAGATGCCCAGCACGAGGTCGTCCAGGTCTACGGGTAACGGCAAACGTTGATCGTTGATGCTGGTGGGTAGGGTGGTGAAGAGGTGTTGCACTTCACGCGCGCCACCGCCATCGCCCAGGTCTCCTTCGGTAATGTACTCGGCCACGTACATGTAATCCCCCGAGAATACTTCGGATGCTACATCTAGCGTACCCAAGCCCAACATACGGGCGGTATGGTAGTCCGTAGCGGCTACCTGTAGCAGATCCAGGTTGGATACCTCATAGGTTTCCCGCTCACCATCATTGAGGTATATGGTGAAAGGCTCAATCCCCTTGGGGTTGTTACTGCTGTAGCTCCACTGTAGGTATTTATTGACGATCTCCTTGAGGTTTCGTTCCGTAGGGTCGGGATCGTTTCCTTTCCAGCGGTCGATGTAGTTCTGGGTATTCACGAACGCGCTGTCGTTGTAGCGCGGCCATTTGCCATGCACCAAACCGGAAGAAGGTTCTAGTTCGGATTCGGCCCGAGCATCGTCCGTGTAGAGGGCATATTTGCCTACAAAGTCGATGGTTTTACGGCTGATAGCGTTGTCTACCTGATCGGAGTAAAACTCCAGGTAGAGGGCTTGTATACTACAGTTGCTTGCCGTGAAACGAACGGAGCGAAGGTTTTCGGATTGCAGGGTGGCTCCGTTTACGGAAGAAGAGGTGAAGGTTTGGCGAGCGGCTACTTGCTTCTCGGCCGAGGTACCTTCACTCTCTACGGTCAACACTTCTGCCTTTAGTTCTGCATTTCCGCTCCATTCCTGCATGCCAAAGCGGGCTTTGAAGAAGAGGCCTTCCAGACATTCTAGTTCCAGAATGCCCGCCCCGTAGCTGTTTAGAAAGCCCTGCGGATTGGTGCGTGGGTCAAAGGCGGTCCGAGCCTGGCTATACCGGGCCAAGTCCGGTAGGCGAAGCTGGTAGGCCCGTCCTCCTTGCTGATACACCCAGGTCCGACGGTTGTCATTGACTACCTGCGGGGGAGTGGTCAGGTTGAGAGTAGTGAATAGGCCTACGTAAGGGAATCGAAAGATCCGTACCCAGTCGTTGGCTCGGTTGAACGAGTCGGTGGTTGGCTGAGGGGCCAATAAGCCGGGTTCATCCGCAATAATCAGCGGATCCGGGGCCCCTTCGGTTTCCGCTCCAAATGGAATTTGGTTGCCCCAATGGTCACCTTTGGCCAGGTGATTTTCACCCAGCTTGTTTTTGAAGATCCACCGCAGGTGGATGCCTTTTGCGCTGCCATCCGAGGCATCGGACCCTGCTGCTTGGCAGTACAGGTGCGAGGACTGGTGGGCAGCATTGGAAGTTATATTGAGCGATTCCACTACAGGAAATAGTGCCATAATGTTTTTGTCTTAATGATTGAAAATTGGGATAAGAATTAGTGGGAAAGAACGAGGTTATCCGGTCTTGCGAGCCGGGGCAACCCCCTTGGGTATTTTCGGTTTTCGACCTTTCAGTCCATCCTTGGACGTAGCGCCTTTTGATACCCTCAGTGACTCACTGAGTCGCTGGTACAGGGCGGGATCTTTACGCTTGATGATCTCTTGTACAATGCCCAAAATTTCGGGGTCGTATTTGGTCTTGCCCCAGATGTGGGTGTAGCCCAAGGCATTGGCCACTTTGTTGAGTGAGCGCTGCTGGTGCACCTCTTCGGGGTCCAGAATGTAGCGCACTTTGGCGTCCATCAGCTCCACCAGGCCGGCCAGCATATATTGCTCCACAATAATGTTTGGCTCATACTGTCCGTCCAGCTTTTGCATGATGAAGTCGTCCTGGGTGCATTCAGCCACCATCATCTTGGTATTGGCTAAGAATTGCTTCCGCAATTCGGCATTGTGAAAGCCAATAACCCCGCAGTTGAAGGCCTTCTTACCTAGCCCGTAGCCCGGCACTTCTACGTTGCGCAAGGCGTGGTCAAAGTGCGGCAGCTGTGGTACGTAGCCCCCGGTAAACAGGTGGCCTTGCTCTATCATTTGGCACACCAAGTCATGCTCTTCGTCAAAGAGGAGCCCGGCAATGGCCTTGGGGTCGCGCAAGAACACATCTCCATCTATGTGCACGCTACCCAAAGGTTCGGCCTCCAGGGCCGCCACCTTGCCCATGGCCCACCATTTCTGGTGGACCTGGTCTAGGCTGTTGAGGGTGGGCAGCACCTCGTCATACGGGATTAGGCTCAGGATCTCCTGTCCCCGATCATCCGTGTGCAAAATCACCTCGTCGGCTACCTCCTTGGCGTACAAGTAGGAGAGGGCGTAGAGCCAGATGGAGGCATCTAGCTGGCCTTCGATAAACCAACGATTGTATGCCATGGGTTTGGTCCACAAGGAGTGGACCACCCGTCTTTTTCCTGCATTCATCATATCACGGTGATTTCTACAGGTGGCAATGTAGTTTGTGCGGCGTATTCGGTACCGTTCCAACGCTTGTACCGAAACCGCAGGCGTAAGGTGCCCGGGGTCAGGTTTAGGTTGGTAGGCATGATGAGTGCCTGGGCATAGTCCTTGGCAAACAGCACCCGGAAGGCGGGGTTAGGATTGCTGCCTTGCAGCACTTCCAGGGTATCACCCGCCGCCGATAGCGGCATCTTAGGATCGTTGAAAGGCTCAGGGTTGCGCACCAATATACCCACAATGGTACCGGAGGTATTCCGGATCACGTTGAACTCAGTGGTCACCGCCGGGGGCAATGCCTTGAGATTCAGCGCACCTTCCAGTGCCCGATCAAAGGGATGGATGTACTGCGATTCCAGTGCCTTGGCGGCCGTGTTAGGGCTATCCGCTGCCAGGCTGTAGGCCGCCGTTACGTCGGCCCCACTGTCTAGCTGTAGCGGGAACACCGCCTGGGTATTGTCATCTAACCGGAAGGAGTTTACCTGCTGGTCAAAATTCTGGTACCGTGAGGTCTGGAAGGTGAAGCTGTGCACCTCGCGCGTCTCTGACTCGTAGGAGTTGTTTACAATGGCCAGGTACATCTTCTGCGGTTTCAGGTGGTTGAGCGTCACGTTACGCACGTGGCTCTTCGGCGTGATCATTTCGCCACCTGTGATCACACAACTGATGTCCGGGTTCTGCTCCTGGGCCTCCGCAAAGCGGCGTAGGGCCCGTAAGCTTTCTGGCATTCGAGGATCGTTGTCATCGTCCCAGGCTTCTACCGTGGCAGGAATCTCCGTATCCGTTACGTTCGGGGGAGGAGGGTTCTGCAGCAGTACATCCTCGGTCGGATCTTTCACTACAATCTTCATCTCACCCGATACAGGACCCAGCTGTTGGTAATCGGGCCAGTCTTGCAGCATGTGGTACACATACGGATGGGTGAAATAGAGCTGAATCTCATTATTTCGGTCATCCGATCCGTAGAACAGTGGCTTCGCATTGAGCAAATCACCGTCGGCGTTGGGGTACGAACGCTGGTAGTCAATGTATTGGCTCATGCCATCCCACTCACCTTGCTTCGCTGCAGGAACCGCCTCGTTGTAGTGCCCGATGGGCCCTGCCGTCTTGAAGCCGTAGTGGTAATGGTAGTCTTGGGTACGTGAACCGTTGTCTACCACATCGCGCAGCTGAAAGCTAACCAGATATTCTGTATTGGGCCGCCAGATGGGGGCTGCCGTCCGGTTGATGGCATCCACCGCCGCCTGATAGTCTGCCTGGATGGCGGGCTGTCCCGGAATCTGCTGGTTGTAATAGTGATCTTCAATATTCTCCCAGCAAATTTCATGGATCAAGGTGTTGCAATCCAAGTCAGTACCCGATCCGGTAGAGCCGCCCGAGTTGTCAAAGTAGCCAGGGCAGATTTCGGTGGTTGGATCTCCTCCTGTACTATTGACAACCTGGAGGTTGGTAGCCGAAACGCCGGCATTGCTAATTGAAGTCTGGATTTCGTTCGTCCGAGCAGTAAGACTCATCAACTGTAGGCTTTCGGCACTGGCTTCCGAAGTGAAACAGGCCTCCATGTTATCATTGAGTAAGAAGGCCCAGTGCGTGCCGTTGTACCCGTGACCGTATACGCCATCTGCATTCACACCATTTAGGTACAGGAAGGTGTCGTTGTCTACATTGCGCGTCCATACATGCGCCATGTTGAGTGAGTACTTGTGTAAGCTCTTACGCGCCGACCCAAAGAGTGAGGCATAAATGAAGCCGTTGGCTTCGTCTACCACCATCCTGATGGAATCCCCTGGACGGTTAATGAACAAGAAGGCCGTTGGTTGCCCGGGGGACGATGGATTGGAAACATCCCAGGTAGCAATAAATGGCACCTTACCATCGGTTGCGTTCTGAGTAGCCGTAGTTCCGCACAGGATGAGGTTATCGTTCACCTTGGCAGCATGACTCAGGTCGAAATTGTACAAGCCCGTGGTGTTATAGGTAGGACGGACGGTGTAAGCAATCAGTGACGAAAGGTTGCTGTTCAGGAACTGCACCATACTGATGTTCCCAAGGCCATTCACCTGTAAGTTGCCATAGGCAATTACATCGCTTCCATTCGGAGTAATGCCATATACCTGGCTACCCTGTAGGTTGGTGTTGATGGTCTTGCTGGCCACTACGCCACCGTTTCCGTTTACCTGCACCACAGTATCGTCCTCTAAGAAGGCATATTGGTCGCCTGCCAAGGAGATGAGGTTCTGGCGGAAGGGGAACTGCCCGGTGTGATATGCTTTCTGCCAAACAAAGGAGCCGCCACTGTTTACCCGATTGAGGCTGTACCGACCATTGGATCCGTACCCTAGGGTGATGATGTCTCCGTTCTCGCAGGCCGTGATCGCCCACATCCGGTAATACGTACTGCCGTTTTCTAGCAAGCGGTGGGCAAACCTGCCATTGCCCTCTGCATCAGCAAGTTGAATAAGACCACGGGTGGTATTGAAGAAACCTACCGAATAGGTGGCTTCACCCGCAATGTGTAGTACTTCATCGTAGATGTGCTCGTCGCTGGTGTAGTAGCGGTTCACGAAATACTTCGTAGAAGGAACGGCCACTCCATAGGCGAG
>DMST01000473.1:7621-19424 GCA_003454975.1 Cytophagales bacterium
CGAGTTCAGAGATTTCTACACTATGCGATTGTACCAGCTGCCGCATGGCCAGAGCCTCTTGCTCACATTCCTGGAGCGTATCGAAGTACTCTATCCGGCGGGCCAGTACCTCATCCACTTCATCAATCACATTGTAGTACCAAGTGCCGTTTGTAGCTTGCTTGATATCGATACAATCGGGCCGCGTAGTGATGTGCTCGATGGCCAGATTAAGCTCGGCCACGGCGTCTGCCTTGGTGTAGTAACGTGTGCTACTACTCAGGATCACCTCGCCGCGGTTGTTGTACAGGCGGAACCGATACTCATCAATGTTATCATTATCTACCTCCTGGTAAATCTGCGCCCGGATAGCATTGCGGATGGGACCTTTGTTGCAGCTAGGCCCGTAGGGAGAGCCGCCTTGCAGATCTTCCAACTGCACCCGCAGGGCCAGGTAGGTTTCTACATCATCTGGGTACTCGCTATCGATGATTGGCCTGCCTTCTGCTAACGCATTCTTATACGTTTGCTCAAAGAGCTCTTCAATCTGTTGCAGAATAGTGTCAATCTCATTCCGATTGGGGCTGTCGGGTTCTATGATTACCCGTGAGATCGGCTCCGTCGGGTCGTCATAGATTACGGGTTGTTCCAATTGGGTTACATCCCGGTACACTTGCCCTACCTCCACAAAAATGGGGTCTGGTGATCCATCATCGAATATCGCTTTCTCCCAGCGGATGGTCACCCCGTAGGTTTGTGAGCTCAGTTTCAGCGTTACCCGCACCGAAGGATCGGGGAGTACCACGGCCGCCTTTTTATAGTTGTCAAAGGCGAGCGATTGGGCGAAGCCATGCGGGTTGCTGGCCGAAGAAACGAAGGAATAGTCTGATCCCGCGATCTCCACCTGGCTTTGGTCCACCGTGCTACCGCTCGTTACTGTGATATAGGTCCCTTTGGCCCGGAAGGGTACTTCCGTAGGATATTGGCGTGCCCAGGGCTTGTCCAGCCAGTCGGCGCAGCCCGAGGAGCGGCTTTGGCCCTCACAATACAACGTGGCTGGAGTGATACCTGTCTGCTCGGGAATGAACCAACCGGGTTGGCCTTGCTCCGTGTAAGAGAAGGGCGAAGTAGCCATCAGCCGAATGGCATTGTAGGTCTTGCTACTCTTCTGCCACTGGCCAATTTTCAGATCCCCAAAGTTGGAATTGGTCGCTTGGCCCGCGGTCAGCGCTTCAAAGGGATGGTAATGTACCCACTCGCCGTTACTCCAGGCTTTCACCGTTAGGTTCTCTATAGAATACCGGTGCGTCACCTGCCGTACCTGCTTACCACCGCGTACCGTTTTCTGGGGCGGAATCAGGTCGGTGTATTGCTCGGGCGGATGGTTTACCCCACCTATTTGGCTAGACACCGCATTGGGCAACAGGCCTTTGGTAAACTGGATGTCCACGTAGGTATCCAGCGGTACAATGGCGTTGTTGAAGTTGCTGCCCGGAGCGCCGGGTGTGTAGGTGTTTTCGATGTTACTGTTGAGCCGTACCAGGTTGAATGACTGGCCCGACAGCATGTGCACCCCTTTTACCAATTCGTCAGCGCGGTCGGCCAACAGGGGTGCGATGGGTGAGTCGTCGATTTGCTTCGATTTCTCCCACTTCAGTTCCACCGTAGCACACTTCCGTACTTTGATAAAGCCGATCCTTACCTTGGCACATACCCGCACTTTGGCATAAATCAAGAAGGGTTTGGCGGCTTCTACGGCCAGTAGGGCATCAAAGGAAACGCCGGCCTTGATGATCCAAATTTTCACCTCCAGGCCACCACCAGCAGCCAGGTAGCCGCCAAACTGCGGACGCTCAAAGCTGATGAATCCGCCCACTTCCACGTAGAGCCATGCTTTAACCCGGGCCGGACCAAACTTCTTGTTGAATTTGAATTCTGCTCGCGCGCCCGCTTCTATGCCCTTCGCCGACAGTTGCAAATACGTCTGCGCGGTGAAGAGGGTAAGCATCCGTGCCGAAATGGGGGCATCCTTGCGGCCAAAATTGATGTACCAGGCGGAGGGGTTGTTGAAGAAGAAGCCCGCTTCCACATTGGCAAACAGGTCCACGATCCAGCCGTTGCTTTGGGGTAGCTGGAAGTCTGCCCCCATGCCCACCTCAATGGAGTTGTCTCCGTAGGCCATAAAGGCGAAGAAGGGTGGCTCCTGGGTGTCGTCAAGCTTTAGGCGTTTGCTGATGATGCTGGCCTTGCCTTCCAATATGAACACACTCGGCAGCGAGAGCAGCAAGAATAGCCGGGTAGAGAGAATAGTACCGTCATCGCCCACCGTAGCCAGGGTAGCCCCAGCGCCTACCGATACCGGATTGTTGTAATTCTCCGTTTGGTCGGGACTGCTAAACTTACTGATGTCTACCCCACGTGGCGGATAGGTATAGTAATCGTACCAGCTATCTTCCCCGGAGGTGAGGCCCACGGCTTCTTTTTCAGCTACGTAGCGGTAGCCCAGCAGGCCGCGGAACCCGTAGATGCCCAAACCGGTAGAGGCAATCGGGATGGGTTTCGGTAGCGAGATCTCGGCATCCACGATGAAGGCCGGATACTTCGGAATCATCCGCATCTCGGCGCTACCGCTGATGCGGGCCTTGGGTAGCTGTAGTTTTACCCCACCGGTAAACTCTTGTGAGTCGCCCGGCTGCGGAATGGTCAGGTACCCGTTGATGATGGCCGTAGCCGTGGCCGGTGTGGCTTGCGCCGGAATGATGATGTCTACCTCAATGGCTTTGATGCGGAAGTAGGAGTGGAACGCGCCGCCATCTACCGTATAGTAGTACTCCATGCCCTTACCGCGTGCTTCTACACCCAGCGGCCCCAGGCTAATGGCCCCGTCAAAGCCCCAGCGGTTGTACTTGCGCATGGTGCCGTTGTACTCCTGCTGGTAGCTACCGTAGTTGATGCCCGTGATGGCTACCAGTACCGGACCTAGGTCCAGGGTGAGGTTGGCCGGGATAGGGATGGTACCCCCCACAATCTCGAAACTGCCGTCCGAGTAGATGCGCAGCTGGGGAATTTCCAGCTCCTGGTCACCCAGTACTTTGCTCATGATCGCATTGGTGAACTTCACCTTGCAACCAATCTCCAGGTAGAAATCGCCGTCTTCAGACCCAATGGCTAGTGAGCGGATGGTGATATCCATCACGTTGGGGATCCGCAGCGGAGCAAACCCGTCCTTCTCCGAAGCCGAGATACGGAAGTCACCGTCACCGTCCAGGTGCCCTTGAATGTCAATCTGGGCAGGGTTGCCGTTGGTGTCCTCCAGCTTCGGTATTTTGAGGTAGCCAGCAATGTTGGAGCTGGATACAGACCCGCGGTTAAAGTTGATGTCGAACGACTTAAAGCCGATTTCGAAACCATCGCCGCCCAGTTGTTTTACCAGCACTGGTTCCGGCACACTGCCTATGGCCTCCAGGGCAATCTGCCCAGAGATGCCTCCAGTACCAATCAGTAAGTCGCGGCCTACCACCTGCGCCGTGGTATCCGGGTGGTTCTGGTTGGGGTCAAACCACTTCTTGGGTAGCGTGATGGATGCTTCCTCCGCAAAAATGCCTTTGAAGGCATTGCCACGGCCATCGGCCAGTGCTTCGGGGATGCTGTTATCGGTGCTTAGGTCTACCTTCAGGCCGGTCAGACTAATGATTAACCCCGTGTTACCGATCTGGCTCGGGGTAAGGTCAAAGGAGCCCAACGACTCAAAACCGAATCCGGAGGTAGTGGAGAAAAAGGCCCGGCCTGCATTGAATCGCAACCGCGATGGAATGCTTTGGTCCTGGATCACGTCTCCGTTGGCGTCAACGGGTTGCAACCAGGTTCGAGGAAACTCCAGCGCCAAGTTGATGCTCTCAATGGCTGCGGCTACGTAAGGCTTAATATTGTCCAGAAATCCGGCAACCGTGATGGGCTGGGCCAATCCGCGAATCAGTTCATTAATCTTATCTTCGAAGTCGGCTCCATCAAAGTACTCGGTGAACAGAATCTCTACCAGATCAATAGAATTGCCGTTAGTATTGAGCTGCTCCAGAATGCTGATGACTGCGTCATAGAGTTCTGTTCCGGCAGGTACAGACAGGGGAGTAGGAGGGTTTACCTTCTGGTTGAAGTCAGCCACAAAGCCTGCAATAGAATCTAGGTCAGGGTCTTCATCCCGACCAAAAAAGCGGTCTATGAACTGTATCAATAGCACCTCTTCATCCAGCCCTAATACATCTAGTAATAGGCCAAAAATGGAACGAATGCCGCCGTCAAAGGTGCTAAAATCAAAATCACGAATCCGCTCGAACACCTTCCATTGGTACTCCAAACTAATGGGAATTGCCGTTTGATCACCGGCTTGGTAATCTGGATTTAGCGATAGGGCTAGCCCATCTACCCCAGGTACCTCTACCTTGAGCAGCTTTTGAATGATAAGAGTAAGTTGATAATGACTAGTATTATCAAATTCGTTTCGGAAGGCGGTAAAGTCTCGGAAGAAGACGTTACTAAAGGCGGATTGCAGCCCGTCTTTGATCACTCCAAAACTATCGGGTAAGTCACTCGGAGATATAAGTACCTCCAGTGGATTATTATATGTACTCATTAGATTTCTTAATTGAAGGGGTTGAAAAATATCAGCACTACAAGTCCAACTCTACATCGTCGAGCTCCCAATAGTCGTAGGTGTCAGCATGTAAGTGATTGTGATGCAGAGAATATGAAGGGGGGTCAGTAATGATAGTGAGCCCAGAAGGTAGGGTGTTATCATTCAACCTGGGAGTTCCACTGTAGCCGTTATAGGAAAGGGTTGCTCCATTAGCTGAGAGGCTGGTTTTTCCTACAATTACTCGTTGAAATCCATAGCAATGGAGTCTTCGAATAAAATCCTTTTCGTCATTAATGGCGGTAAGGTAATCTGTATCAAAAGCTTCTCCATTCACGTGGGTTGAGCTGGGATAGCATGAGCCGTCTGCAAACGCAAATCCTCCACTTTCCACGATGGCTGTGGTTTCAAACAAGGCTCCCATTACTGCCGCTGCAATTGCCGGATTCGCGTAAAAGCGGAGAGTGCCTTGGTAAGTTATTTCATTGGTGTTATTGCGTTGGAAGGTGGAATTAGTCAAAATGTTTTGCTCATTATTCACCATCCGGATCATGAATATCTTTTGCTTGGTCTCTGCCTTATAGGATCGCCAACCTTTGGTACCAGTAGATGAGATGTGCCGGGTGTTATTTTGCCTATGGGCACCATCGGCATCTACACCATAGTTTTGCCGGTAATTGGTTCCATTACAGTTTGTATAGTCGGCAATCTGAGTCCATCCAGCACCCGAACCATTCAGATTACCTGACCGTTTTACCCGGTCTGCGACTACCAAGTGGAAGTTACCCACCTGGGTGACCGTATTATCTGCGGCATGCCAGAAGTAAAAAACCTGCTTGTTGTCGAAGGTAGTTGCCTGAGTAGTGCTATGGCAATCCTGATCCTGGTTATCGGGTACCATCAGCGCGAAGTCCAGGTTGTCGCTAATCTTAATCAGGCGGTGGTTATCCGCACAGTTGTTTAGCGTGCCTGTCAGGGTGTTGCCTCCAGCATTTTGGTAAATATGGAAAGCAATGTAATGCTCTAGCTCTACCTTGCCCGTGCCGGTTTCATTGGGATAGCGGTTTCGCATGCTCACGGGTATGTCTGCCCCAAAGGCCTTGCTTGAGAAAAACTGCCCATCACGCGTATACACATACATGTCCTGGCCTCCCATCTGTGGCGTTTGCACGGTAAAGGTGTTGGTACCACTGCCGATGCCCTGCACTCGTACCAAAAACTTGAAGTACCGCACCCGGTATTGTGAACCAGCAGGACCTCGGTTTTCTGTAAACTCAAAATTGGTGGCAGCAGGCTCCAGGTAGATATACCGTTCATGATTCGTGTCCAGCCCCGTTACAGCCTTTATCGCATTGAGCTCCCCGTGCGTTAGTCCCATCAGCAAGCAGTTCTCCTTGCTGTACTTGGCACTGGCCCCCTCAAAACTTTTGAACAGATTGATGCTTGGAATACGAAGCTCATTGGTGCCGCTATGGAATTTCCGGCAAAGAATCTTTAGCCGGCTATTGAGGCTTTCATTATTCTGAGCCGCATTAGGAAAAGCACCGCGGTAAGTAATGTTGGTTAGCGGAAGCTCTTCGGGGTATATGTAAGGATAGAACTCCTTGCCTGATTTTGTTTGACCGTTTTCATAGGTCATAGTAGTAGTCAGCAGAATTTTGCTACTGTCCCAGTAGGCCTCCTGCTTCATGACCACTTCATAGCCTCCCAGGCCATTGGCATGGTTGATGGGCTCCTTGATATACACGGGATTAGGATTGGAAACGCTGTCGTAAGGCCCTACGTTGCCTGATCCCAATGCAGGGGTATCGATGGAGATGAAGGCATTGTGATAATAGTGTTCTTCCCTCGGTAGCCGATTATCATAGTCGGCATTGGCCACCATTTTGCGGCGGAAATAGTAGGCTTTTATATGGTTAGCTATGCTATGACGCGAGCTTCCAGAGCCTACATTGCGAAACTGAAAACTGAGCATCTTTGCCCAACCGCCATTATTACCCGTTGGCACCATTCCTCTGGTGAAGCGGCTACCACTGCCGGTATTGTTCCAATAGTCCCGAATGTTAGGTAGGTAAAATATGGGGGTGGTGTTATCATCTATCCGTAACCGGAACCGCAATCGGTTATTGGAGCCGGTAGTAGTTTGGGCAGTCTCGAAATACAGAATGGGCCATGATTGTGTGGCGTAAGGATGTCCAGTCAGGGGTCCTGAGCCACCTAGTGCATACCGAATATCATTGGCCTGGCCCGAGTTATAGTTTCCGTAGGCATTGTAGCTATGACCAAGATCTCCCCGTATGTCAATATAGACCCGGTTCCTCGTATGAAACTTGGATACCAGTTTGGTATAGATAAAGCGAGTGCTGCTAGCATTTGAACTAGTGGTATAGCGGGTGAGATTGCCACCGCTAGTTTCAAAGTACTTCACGCCCGTACGAATCATTCTGCCATAAAAGGCTGCAGGATCCATAAAACTCAAGATTCCTTCCCGGCGAGCAGCCTCTTGGGCTGCGGAGAGTCCTGTGGTTACCTCTATGGTATGGTCTGCTGCACGCACATAGCCAAAGGTGGGCTCGAAGTCATTGGTTTTCACTACCACCTCAAACCCAATGTCGTGGGTTGTGCTATCTACAAAATCACCAATCCAAGAGCCTGCCTTTACAAAGGCAGTGCGAGCATGAGGGTTATTCAGATGAAGGGCCCCCGTTACTTTTTCTGTATCGGTTGGGGTACTGCTGTACCCAATGGCACTGGGATTACCATCCTGTGGATCTAGTTGGCTATCCAATAGCCAATAGTTTCGGACCAGATCGTTATTCGTGCTGGCCTGTGGGATGATTTTGTCCTCAGGCTGATTGGTGGTGGGATTCGTTACCGTATGAATCAGTCCGGCCTTTTCGATACCTCGGTATATAAAATACCCGGTATCCATATTGTCTATGTTGAAATAAGGCTTCAGAATGATATTGACCAAGGATGGGTCGGCGGCGGACTGCTGCACAATCAAGGCACCAGATACACACGCAAAGGCCTTGGCTTTAGAGGTGATTTGAAACTTAGAAGTGGTATGCCACTCGGTAGTTGGATTGGTATCGTCAGGACCGTACGCGTCGGCCGCTCCTTGAATTCCATCCAGCTTGTCCACTTCCGTGAAGAAATAAACTGCCATGAAGGTTGGGGATTATAGTGTGAATAATGAATTGAGAATAGGGGATTACCCTTCGGAAGAAAGGCTACCCGCTTTATTTAGGATGAGATTCTATTTGCCAGTTAATTCTGCTCCCAAGAAAATGAATCGGGGTAGAGAAGTTCGAGTTGAAAGTAGGCTTATTAGAACCTTGCGAATGGGTATTACACATCTGTAGGTATAGATTAGAAATTTAAATTATTAAGTAATTAATGAATATTGCACACTCATAAAACCATGAGCGCAACCCGTTTCCCTATGGAAATCCTAACCACGTATTTAGTGCCGGATAGGCCATAAGTACCCGTATGCTTCTTCGGGAATTATCTGCTGGTTAGCACATTTTTTCAGGCAATAGAAAGCCTCCGTTCATACCTTAAATTGTCTATTGTGAAATGACATTTTTTGGTGTGAATTAACAAAGAGTTAATCTCTTTTGTGTAACCCAAGAAAGTTTGGCTATTGTGCCACCCGAATCCTATTACAAGCTATAGCTGTCTTGATTTGCTGATCAAAGCTAAAACAATTATTTTGAATATTCCTGTAATTGCTAAACGAAGTTGTTGGTGGTTTATTTGTGATTTTCTCAGAAATTTCATGATTAACCAATGTATTTAGCCGATTAATCCTGCTTTTTTATCGTTAAATTGAATTTGCGAGAAGGGTAAGTAACCTTTCGTTTATGTTATTTATTGTACTTTTTAAAGTTGAGTTCCTGTGTTGGTATTGCTTTTACTTGTAAGCGCAAGAAATCAGTCCTTTGCTATTTGCATCTTCCGCCAAGATTTTTTGTATCCAAAATACGATTAGACTTTTGAGGTTTGGATGATTTTGAAAAGGCGTTGTACAGAATATTGATCCTAAAAAAAATTGAATGACTAACCAGACTCTTTTGGTTAGACCCCGGTTATATGATAAGCGTTGAAACGAGCCTACCATTGATTTGAATAACCGATGAAAAAACTCCATGCTGTATGCAGTATGTGGCATCCGGTTGGGAAGGGGAATGGAGGTGATTCATGAATGTTTTAATGTAATAATACTTAGTGCTTGGTCCTTGACTGTTTTTTTAGGTTTTAATGGCTGTTTAACGGCAGGTGCTTCGAATCCATGATCGTCCTAGAAAATCTTAGGTGGGTAACTCTGCCGATGTAGTCATAGCCGATAAATCACTGCTGCTTTGGGTTCTTAATTCTCGGTCTGCTTCGGTGTAAGGACTCATGGTGGGCATGAACTGCAGACCAAAGCAACTCTATTACGCCCCTCTACCAAGGTAGCTGTACCCAGTTATGAACTACTACTAGAACAAATCGCTCTGTAGGCGCCAGAGATCTCCTAATAATGCATCTGGCTATCTGTGAACTCTCCTTCGGCCGCAAATCCAGATAAGGTTATGCCTTGCATTATGGGAGGGTATCTTTTTTAGGCCCTTCTATTTAGGCACAAAAAAAGCTACCGGTTTCCGATAGCTCCTTATATAAGGTGGGGTAATCAGTTGGGCCCGTAGTGGCCTCGGTTACTCACACCATTGGTCGTAGGCAAATACGTGAGTAGCGAAGTTCTTCCACTGTGGATTGGGATACTCTTCGGCCATGCGTGGGCAGTCAGCAAAAAGTTGGTCAAACATTTTACCATAGCCCTTCTTCTGTACCTTGATCATTTCGCCGTCTTTGCGCACGTAGTAAGACTTTTCTAGTCCACCGGCCAGGGTCATACCCGCAACGCCTACACTCATGGTTTCTCCGGCCCAAGGGTCGTTAAATACCGCGATTTTGCTTTCGAAGCCGGGATTTACCAATTGCATAAGTACCGTTTTACCACGACCACGGGGCGAACTGTTGGCCTCATAGTAGATGATTTCACGGTCCAATACAGCGTCGAAGTCGGTGTTGAACATAGACTGTACCGAAGTGGTAGCTTCCATGGCCTGGTCAAACTTGGCTAGCTCGCTGGGGGGGTATTGCATAGAGGCTACATCCTCGGCTTTGAACTTGAGCTTTTCGCCTTCGGCCGTCATGATGTTCACGCGGTTGATCTGGGCTCCGTTCATGACCAGGCTACGGACCTTGCAGTTTTCATATACCGTACCGTCTGCGGCGGTAAGGGTGCCGGGCTTAGTGGTAGACAAGCCGGTGATAGGTGGCATGAAGAATTGGGCCATGCCTTGGGTAGCGATGCAAAGTACACCAGCCACCAATAAGAGAGTACGTTTGTTCATTGTAGTTTAGGTTAATGTTTTACCGACGGAAGGTAGGAGATTTGGATCAAAGCGTAGATACCCGGATGATAAAATCTCTGTGGTGTTGCCTGAAGGCTTAGAGATTGCGTAGGCATACCGAAAGCTACCCTCCATGCCGGGATATTCTTTGCCGAACGGCCTTGGATAACTATCCTATTGGACTGTAACTTGCAACCTAGTTGCAGATGAAAGTCACAAAGATCGTTTTTTATTTAGCCGCTTGGTGGTTGGGAATTGGGGTAGTCGCGGCTCAGCCAAATTGTAATCTTCAGATCACCGGGATGGTGGTGGATGAAGAAGACCACGAAGAAAGCCTCCCCTTTGCTGCGCTGTATATCCGCGAGGCGGATATGGTAACTACCACCGAGGACGACGGCTCCTTTGCGTTTCGGGGGCTTTGCCCCGGCGTTAAATATCACCTGGAAGTACATTTTGTAGGGCATGTTGAGTTCCACGAGGATCTGGTGCTTACCCGCGATACAGTGCTAGAAATTCGCATGCGTGCGGATGATGTGGTGCTGGATGAAATAGAGGTGGTGGGTACCCGGGTGCAGGAGCACACCTTAGAACAGGCTACTCGCCTGGAAGCTACCGAGCTGCGGCAAACACGAAACCAGGCATTGGGCAAAATGCTGGAGGGCATCAACGGCGTACGATCCTTGCAAAGCGGACCCTCGGTATTCAAACCTGTCATTCACGGATTGCACAGCAACCGTATTCTCATTTACCAAAATGACATCCGACTCGAAGGCCAGCAGTGGGGTACGGAGCATGCCCCGGAGATTGATCCTTTTCAGGCCGAACGTGTAGCGGTGCTCAAAGGGGCACCGGCGGTGCGCTACGGGGCCGAGGCCATTGGAGGCGTGGTGGTGATTGATCCGCCTGCCTTGCCCGAAGAAGAAGGATGGGCCGGAGAAGTAAACCTGAACGGAAGTACCAACGGTCGTATGGGCTCCGTGGCTACCCAACTGGAGCACGGTAGCGCCTTGGTAAAGGGACTGGGTTGGCGAGTACAGGGTAGCCTGAAGCGTGCGGGCGATTTTCATGCTCCCGAGTATGGACTGGCTAATACCGGCGTTCGCGAAGCCAATGTGAGTGGTGCGGTGGGCATGACCCGTACAGCTTGGAAGGGGGAGTTGTTTGCCAGCCACTTTAGCTCTAACAACGGCATCTTGCGCAGCGCGCACATCGGTAACCTCACCGACCTAAATTTGGCCTTGGCTGCAGATACACCTTTCTTTCAGCAGCCCTTTACCTATGAAATTCTGAATCCGCAGCAGCGTATCAACCACACCCTGGCGAAGCTGGATATAGAGTTGCCCATGGCCGACTGGGGTGGTTTGGATATCATCTACGGTTTTCAGCGCAATGCCCGCCAGGAGTTTGACGTGCGCCGGGGCGGACGCGACACCATTCCTGCGCTGGACCTGAGTTTGTTCACCAATACACTAGATATACACTACCACCATCCGTTGCGCGGACGCTGGAAAGGGACCGTAGGGATTACGGGCATGTCCAAAGCCAACCGCAACGAACCCGGGACGGGGGTCTCGCCGTTGATTCCGGCTTACCGACTGGGACGGGGCAGTGTGTTTGCCATGGAGCAATACATCCAGGATACGTGGGAAGTAGAAGCCGGTGCACGCTATGACGTACAGGGGCAAACAGTGACTTGCAATGTACGGGGAGACCTCATTACCTCGCCTTTCTTTTTCCAGAATGTATCGGCTACGGTCGGTGGGCTATACAAGTTTAGCGAGCAAGTGAG
>DMST01000225.1:0-1233 GCA_003454975.1 Cytophagales bacterium
GACCAGTGGAACTATGTGATCGGGGAGATGCAGCGGCTAGCCATGGAGGAAAGCCGGCTCAATATTCCCATCCTGTACGGAATAGACGCCATCCACGGCACCAACTATACGGTAGATGCCACGCTGTTTCCTCAGCAGGTGGGCTTGGCTGCTACCTGGAATCCCGGTTTGGTAGAGGAAGCAGCCGCCATGAGTGCCTACGAAACCCGCGCCTCCTCCATTCCCTGGACCTTCAGCCCAGTATTAGATCTGGGGATTGATCCGCGCTGGCCGCGTATGTGGGAGGGTTTCGGTGAGGACCCCTACCTGCAAGCTGAAATGGGTGTGGCCATGACTATGGGCTTCCAGGGCGAAGACATCGGTGCCGATGATCGCATTGCAGCCTGCCTGAAGCACTACATTGGCTACGGTACACCGCGTAGTGGCAAAGACCGTACTCCGGCCTGGATTCCTGAAATTATGCTGCGCGAGTTGTTCCTACCTCCTTTCCAGGCAGCAGTGGATGCTGGAGCGAAGACGGTGATGGTCAACTCCGGTGAGGTGAATGGAGAACCCGCACACGCCAGTAAATTCTTGCTGACGGACATACTGCGTGGTGAGTTAGGCTTTGAGGGTGTGATTGTAACGGACTGGTACGACATTGTGAATCTGGTAGAGCGCCACCATACGGCAGGCACTTACAAAGAGGCTGTTCGCCAGTCCATCATGGCAGGCGTAGACATGAGCATGGTGCCCTACGAGTTGGATTTCGCCGATCACCTGCTAGCGCTGGTGGAAGAGGGTACGATTTCGGAAGCCCGGATCGACGAGTCGGTACGCCGAATTTTGCAACTGAAGGTGGAGCTAGGCCTGTGGGACCGCCCCCTTTCTGATCCCGCAGACTATCCAAACTTTGCCAGTGAGGCCCACCGTGAAACGGCCCGCCAGGCAGCACGGGAGTCCATCACGCTGCTAAAAAACCAAGACGACATCCTGCCGCTACCCAGCGGAGCCAAGGTGCTCGTAACAGGCCCCAATGCCAACAGCATGCGCACGCTCAATGGTGGTTGGACCTATACCTGGCAAGGGGATCGTACCGATCAGTTCGTTTCTGATGAGTTGACCATAGTAGAGGCTTTGCAGAATACCTTGGGCGAGGCCAACGTTCGCTATGCCGAAGGAGTACGGTATACCCCTGGTGCTCAGTATTGGGCCGATGAGCTAGTGGACCTGGGCGCCGTACGCCGCGCTGCG
>DMST01000225.1:1293-1854 GCA_003454975.1 Cytophagales bacterium
GAGTAGACTACATTGTGTTGTGCCTCGGCGAGAATAGTTATACTGAAAAGCCAGGGGACCTCAACAGCCTCATGCTCAGTGAAAATCAACAAGACTTGGCCGAAGTAGCCATCACCACAGGTAAGCCCGTAATTTTGGTGCTGAACGAGGGACGCCCACGCATCATCACTAACCTGGAAAGGGAGATGGATGCCGTATTGCAACTGTACCTACCGGGCAACCACGGCGGCGAAGCCTTGGCGGAAATCCTGACAGGAGCTACCAACCCCAGCGGTAAGTTACCATACACTTACCCTCGCCACGTGAACGATCTGATTCCTTACCACCACAAGTTTTCTGAAAATGTACCCCACAACGATGGTAACGAGTACCTGGATCCTTTCTTCAACCCACTGTATGAGTTTGGCCATGGCTTGAGCTATACCACATTTGCCTACAGTGGCCTGAGTGTAAAGGCCTCCGAGAATTCGCCCAATGGCGAGCTAACGGTAAAGGTAACGGTGGCCAACACGGGTGACCGTGACGGGGCGGAAGTAGTACAGCTGTATTCTACCGACGTGG
>DMST01000225.1:1899-5316 GCA_003454975.1 Cytophagales bacterium
CGTGGTCGCTACCATTACCCCAAGCGTGAAGCGCCTGCGTGCCTTCGAGAAAATTAAGCTTGCGGCCGGAACGTCTCAAGAAGTATCTTTCACCCTGCCCATCTCTGCCATGAGCTTTATCAACCGCACGGGTGAGAGCGTATTGGAGGCCGGTGAGTTCATCATTAATGTGGGAGATCAGCAGGAAACCTTCGAATTGCAATAATATTTTTCCTTAATCGACTACAATGCAAAAAGCCGCTCCACAGCGGCTTTTTTTAGTATTATGCTACCTATAACCAGGAAATAGCCGATGGGAAATGACGGACCAAAACGGCCCCATGACAAATTCTTCAAAGCTTTCATGAAGCTACGAGGTGTAGCCGAAGACTTATTACAAGGAACTTTACCCTCTGACTTACAGCCTCTTCTAGAGTTGGGGAAGCTAGCTCCTTATAAGGCAGATTTCCTTTCTTCTGAATGGAAAGAAGCATTTGCCGACGTAACCTATCGCATTCAGTTGCCCGAAGGCATCAAGGTAGATGTAGTGGTGCTATTCGAACACAAATCATACCTACCTAAGCCAGGGGAGGGATCTACGGATAAGCCTATGCTTCTGCAAATACTGGAATACCTGGTAAGCATCTGGGAAGCATCTGGGAAGCAGATTACAAACAGAAAGCTGGATACCAGCTACTTTTCCCCGTGATTTTCTATCACGGACAGAAAGCATGGCCTTATGATAACCTGCTAGAGGAACTCATGGGAAGCGCACCCGCGGTTCTAGACGAAGAGTCCGCTAACACCCTTCGAGCACTGAGGCGATACCAACCATCTTTTGAATATGTGCTCATCAACCTCCATGATTATGATGATGACAAGATCATGGGTACCTTTAATGAAGGTATGCTCCGGGCTAGTCTTTTGGCCATGCGGGATTATGCCTTGGGCGAACCGGTCAGGCGCATACCGCGTTATATAAGTAACCTACAAGGGGTTGCGCTTTCTGACCTTAGCCTTTCCTTCGTTAGCGATTTGGCCAAGTACATCATGGCTCTCGGGCCTGAACCAGAGAAAATGGACATTATGAGAGAGATCAAAGAAGAGACCATCAAAATTCATCCTTCGGATCAACCGGGGTTTGTGAGTGCTTTGGACGCTTGGAACAGGGAGAAAGAGGAAGCGGCAAGAGAAGCGGCTAAAATAGCGGCAAAGGAAGCGGCACAACAGGCCTCTTATCGTGAAAAACTAGCAATTGCTAGGAATTTAAAAAGCACTGAAATTTCTATTTCAGCCATTTCTGTCGCAACGGGACTTCCTATCGAGGTCATTGAGAAATTATAATTGAAGCTCAGTTCCTGACTATGAAGCCCAAAGAAGAGACCACCAAGATTCATCCATCGGATCAACCGGGTTTTGTGAGCGCTCTAGATGCTTGGAACAGGGAGATAGAGGAAGCGGCAAGAGAAGCGGCAAAGGAAGCGGCACAACAGGCCTCTTATCATGAAAAACTAGCAATTGCTAGGAATTTAAAAAGCACTGAAATTTCTATTTCAGCCATTTCTGTCGCAACGGGATTATCTGTTGAGGTAATTGAAGAATTATAACCTGTAAAGTATCTTGTAGCCAGTTGAACTTAATTTTTAGCATCAATTGCAAAAGCCGCTCCACAGCGGCTTTTTTTCTTACAACAGGGCATTTTTAAGCCTTCCCATTGCCCCTTTTCTTGACGTTGCGTTCCTTAAAGTATGCAACGACTCGATCGTCTCAGCGCCATCCTTATCCAATTACAATCCCGTAAGTTGCTCACCGCACAAGCCATAGCAGATAGGTTTGACATCAGTAAGCGCACCGTATACCGGGACATCAAAAGTTTGCAGGCGGCGGGGGTACCCATAGGGATAGAAGAAGGAAAGGGCTACTTCCTGGTGGAAGGTTACCGGCTTCCTCCGGTTCATTTTACGCCAGAGGAAGCAAATGCTTTCGTCACGGTAGAGAAAATGCTCAACTACCACACCGAGGGTTCTCTGCATGAAAACTTCCGCTCGGGTCTGGATAAAATATTAGCGGTGCTGCGGCAAGCCGAGAAAACGAGAGCCGAATTTTTGGATGAGCGCATCGGCTATCCCAAACGCTGGCTACCCCGCACGGTTTTTCTCTCCGAAATTCAATTTGCGCTTACCGAATTGCGGGTGGTTCACTTAACCTACCAGGCCAAAGACAGCCAAGAAATCACCCAGCGGGACTTTTGTCCGTATGGAGTGTACTTCAACGGGGTAGTATGGACTACCATGGGCTTCTGTCGTCTTCGCCAAGCACTCCGTGAATTTCGCCTAGACCGGGTGATGGAGTTACAACTGAAACCCGAAACCTTCGAGCCTGACCCGACTTTCCGAATGGATTCCTACCTGGAAGCACGCGCCAAGCGGTTTTTTTGATTTTTTCGGCATTCCTCTCTCTACCCTTGCCATAGGGTTGTCACCGGGCCAAAATACGTTTGCCACAAACAAACGAATTACCATGCGATGGTTACCCTTGGTTTGGTTCGTCAGCGTGACGGCACAGGCCCAAACTCCTACTCCTATGAAACATGCAAGTCTTTCCCTGCGCAATGACCAAGTAGAAATTCACTATACCGAAGCCGGTGCAGGGGATGTTACGTTACTCTTTGTACACGGTTGGTGCATCAACCGGAACTACTGGACTGAAACCATGGCCGCTTTTGCGGATGAGCATCAGGTTATGGCGATAGACCTACCCGGATTTGGAGAATCTACCGCGAAAAGAACCCAATATACTATGGCAGAATATGCCGAGGATATACTGGCATTTGCAGATGAAAAAGCACTAGAAAAAGTGGTATTAGTAGCGCACTCCATGGCGGGTGACATCATGCTGGAAATAGCCCAGAGGGGCAATCCGAACATCATTGGTCTGATTGGAGTGGATAATTTCAAGTTTGTAGATGTAGCGCTTTCACCGGAGCAACTGGCCCAATTCCAAACCCTGTTTGGGGCTATGGCACAAGACTTTGCCACCGGAGCGCCTGCTTATGCGGACCAGCTGCTGTTCTTACCAGAATCACCCAAGGATGTGCGCCAACGCGTAATGGATGACTTCGCCAAGGCCAACCCCGCTGTAGCCATGAGTGCCTCACAAGACTTTGCCCAATACGGGGCACGCTACCCGCAACTGTTATCTCAGCTAGAGCTGCCACTCGGCCTGGTCAATAGCGATGGGGTACCCAATAATTTGCAAGCTTTAGAGACCTATTGCCAAGCTGGCGTGAAGCTGTATCCTATACACGGTACGGGACACTACCCTATGGTAGAAAATCCAGCCCAATTTCAAGAGGGCCTTCGCGAAATTGTGGCCTGGGTATTGAAGTAATTCAACGAACGCATTATAAAGAGGATGTCTCATAAGGTTATAATACGA
>DMST01000456.1:0-3494 GCA_003454975.1 Cytophagales bacterium
TTTCCCCCATTTGGAGCCTACAGGCCCAGGTAAAGGCCCAAACAGCCGGCCGGGCTACCTTCGCTCCCCACGCCACGCCCGGCTTCCGGTCACTCATTGAAGTCCCCCAGCGCTCGCTGGGCCTAACTACGCTCTCGGCGGGGCTGGGCCTTACCCTGCGGCTAGGTATTGATCACACCCAACCCCGTTGGGGATTTCCTTGGTAAACCAAATCCCGCCTGTCAGAAAGCTCCTGCATGAACCAGCTACTTGAATTTCTTGAACAGAACATTCTCTTTGTATTCGGAGTCATCCTTCCCTTGGTGGCAGGCCTGGTGATTTTCCTGATCTACTGGTTTACCCACCGGGGTACTACCCAGTATACCCACATCACGTACCAAGGGGCAGCCGAAGAGCTGGGATGGAAGTACCAAAAAGAGGATACGGGGTCCATCATGCTCAACCACCTCAAAACCTACGAAATGACCCACACCGATAACCAGGAATACGTGGATGAGATCATACAGGGCAGAACGGGTGACATCCACATTACAGTAGGTGACTATTCGTTCCAGAAGCAGTACGAGTATATAAACGGCCAAAAGTATACCCAGACCTATGAGGAAGCCTACGCTTGGCGGGGCGTTACCTTCTACATCTTGGAGAATCTGGATTGGGAGCTACCCCGGCTACAGGTAAGCCTTTGGCACAAAAAGTCTGAATTGCTAGCGACTGAAACAGCAGCGGCCAAGGCCTTTTGGGACCACCACGGCCCCCTGTTAAAAGACTACCCCGGTTGGGCGTTCGCCAGCTTGGGGCACGCGGTCTGCTTCATGTACCAGCATCAGCTCACCGGACGAAACCTCAGTGAGCACCTTCCGCACCTCATCCGCTTGGCGGAGGCCATCGCCTCTGAGTTATCCGCGCCCCCCAGCCCTATAGGATATCCGCTTCAGGTACCCAAGCTGCCCACCAAATACTATGGGGCCTGAGGTAGAAAAAAGATGGCCTCACCCAAGGTGCGCCTTATCATCCCACCTCCCTATGGAAGCCAACCGCCTATCATTCGTTATATTTGGAGTAAGTACCCGGTACCTTATTTTCTATGCACAAACCGCTGTTTCTTCTCACTACGCTCCTCCTTCTCCCGGCATTGGTACTCTTATACCAATGCTCCCCTACCCCGGAGACTCAGGACAAGGCAGAAATCGCGGTGGATACTACCCGCACCTGGAGCATACTCGTGGCCATTCCAGACACCCTGGAGGCTACCGAAAAAGACACCCTAAGAAAGATATTGGCCGCCCAATTCCAGGAGGGGCAGCCCATCGAAATTCTGTTTGGGACGGACTTACCGGGAGGGGAAATAGACATGCAGGCTTGGCTTGAAAAGAACCCTAATTCCATACTCCTCTCCCCTGATGCTTCCCTTTCCATGGGGGAGACACCCCCCTTAGAGATGTGGAGCTTCACCGCGCATGCCACGGCCGGGTTGGATGTATACGGAGGGTTATTAGCAGACGGGGCTACTTCCATTGATGCCACGGGGCAAGGGCCGCTGGGCTTCCAGCAGGCTGCCAAATCCAATTCGGGGCAAGGGGCCACCATGAGTGACGCCACCCAGGAGGCATTCCGGCAACAGCGCCGCAGTACCGAAGGGGCAGCATCCACACCTGGGGAAGGCGGCCCAGAACCGACCGGCCCCCTGATGAAAGCCACCCGGCAGGTAACCCTCTCCCTGAAGGATAGTACCGAAACGTCCTGGTATGCCGAGGGACCCGCCTACGAAACCGTGAGACGTGATACGGTTGTACCTACCGGAGATTCTACTGAAGCCTGGGGAAAGGCATCAAACCCTGCCATGAACAGCCAAGACGAGTTCCGCCTGATTGACCGGGCCGCTCGGTTTAGTAGCCAAGCCATCCGGCAGCACACCGACCTACAAAGTCTGGTCAGGCTCACCCAACAATACGCCCCGGTAGAATTATACCAAGCCTGGTATGATTCTACATCCACCAGCCTACTCCCAAAACAAGCCCGGGACAGCTTAGCCCACGGCAACACTACTTTGGACCGGCTAGCCACCCAGATCCAAATCCTGGACTCCCTGCTGAACCACACAGTATTTCTGGAAGAGCAAGCCCAACTAGTGCTCGAAATGGGCGCGGGTATGGTGGAAGATTTCACCCAACAGGAGGCACTACTTACCCTCCTTATGCAGGCCAAGGGATTGTACCCCTTGGATGTCAACGACCCAAAGTTCATAGACAGCGTGGGGTACTTTGCCCAGCATGATTATTTCACCTGGGACTTGAACGACCTCAGCACCTCTTACCAGCGGTTACAAGAATTCTCTAAATGATAGCACTCCCACCAACAGTTATCTATCCTGCTGCGTTACACCTACATCTCTGGGCAATCATTATATTTAAGCATGGCTCACCGCCTTTCTCCAAAACGTATATCCAGCATCTGCCCTACCCTATGGAACATCGGCCGGGCCGTCCTTTTGCTTGCCTTCCTGCAATGCCCCGTCCGGTCACAAGATTATACCATCAGCTATCGCTATTTTGACGGTGGTCAGGACTATTCCAGCGTTGGATACTGGGGGCAACTGGTGGATTCGCGAGGATTTTTGTGGATAGGAAATCAGACGGGCCTCGACCGGTTTGACGGTCACACCTTTACATCCTACAACCACCGCGTTCACGGCCTGCCAGACGAGGTCATTTCGGGCATTGCCGAAGACGAAGAGGGCATGCTTTGGCTACTTCACCGCTTTTTCTATTTCGGTGAAACGGTGATGAGTCTCTTCGACCCGAATACGGAACAAAGTATTTCCCTGGAGACCTATTTGAGCACCTCATTACCCTTTCCTGCTAGTGACGCTGCCGTCATTGCCGGAAACCGGAACACGGGCATTTACATCCTCACCCGGTCAGGTGGACTGTACCGTTATTATAACCAAAGTTTTTCCTATCTGGGCAATACCCAACGGGTAGAACAAAACGCTACCCTGCTTCCCTTGGTCCAAGGAGGCTGCTGGGTTGGCATAGGGCAGCACCTGGTACGGTATACGGCCGAAGGAAAGGTGGTTGATCAAATCGACTGCGTACAGGACCTCAGGAAATTTATCCGGGCCGACGAAAACGGTCTGCCCTGGTATACCACCTTGCGCCTTAGGGATTCCTTGCAAGTCGATTATCAACTTTGGCAGGGTCGTAAGCGGCGTAGCCAGTTTGCAACGCAGCGAGGAGGGCCGGGCACCATGTCTTTTCTAGGCATGGACACTACCCAGGGCATTACCTACCTGATATCTCCGAAGCACGAATACGATACCCTGATCGTGACCGACACCGCAGGCCATCCTCTTTCCTTACACCCCCATTCGGTCAGCTTCTCTTCGCCCCACTATTACCCCTTGACACCCACATTTTGGAATCAGACCATAGAAAAAGGGATGTTCCTGGTTCATACCCAGCAAAACCGTTTTCTGCTGCCGGGCCAGCGCCAGG
>DMST01000456.1:3551-3760 GCA_003454975.1 Cytophagales bacterium
CGGCCAGCGCCAGGTAGCTGGGGCCCGAGGCTTGCTTCCGCTAGCGGACGGTTCCATGATTGTACATTCGGATGGCCCCACCTACCTATTCGACCCCCAAAAAGGGCGCGAACTTTACCAGGATTCTGTTACCCAAGACCCTTTGTTTTACCTCGGAGGCCGGTCCTTTCTGATCGATATCCAGGGTGACCGGTGGCACAGCACCCGAA
>DMST01000456.1:3852-4691 GCA_003454975.1 Cytophagales bacterium
TGTACCTCATCCATGCCCCAGCCACCGGTCCTCCGCGCAAGGTCACCTACCGTCCCAAAGACCTCACCGCCTTCAGCAGGAATGGTGATCTATTCTTCCTGCAACCATCAGCCCAATGGGGGCTCTTCCAGACCCCAGCGGGGCAACTATGGATAGGGCATCAACACGGCCTTAGCTATCTGGATACTACCGACGGCTACCTGCACATGTACGAACCTTCGGCCGAATTTGCCAGACTGGTACAAAGCACCGTATACCATTTTCACGAAACCCGGTCTGCCGAGGATCCCACCGTATGGTTGGCTACCAACCAAGGGTTGTTTCGGTGGCATCCGGACCAAGGCATACAGGCACACATACGGGCCGAGGATCCGGCAAGCGGCCTACCCTACAACCACATAGCTCACATCTACGAGGACCCCAGTGGCTGGCTTTGGCTCGCCAGCAAAGGGGGCGGGCTCATCCGTTGGCACCCACGCACCCACCAAAGCCAACAATGGACCACTGCCGAGGGCCTTTCGGACGACGTACTTTACGGCATTTACGCCGACGACTTTGGTCACCTGTGGTTTAGCAGTAACCACGGCATTATGCGGTTTGACACGGCCACCTACGAGGTGAACGTGTACCAACCACAAGACGGCACCTCCAGCATGGAGTACAATACCGGTAGCCACTACCAGCAGGCAGACGGCACCTTATTCTTCGGAGGCCTAAACGGGATTACCCAATTTCATCCGGCCGATTTTGAAGCTACCTCCAGTGAATCCTCTCCCCTTTTTCTCACCCGACTTAGCGTGCAGGAGCCCGGTACGGGAGCGCTACGTCGGCTACCCGGG
>DMST01000325.1:0-706 GCA_003454975.1 Cytophagales bacterium
CGTTTTGGCCCGGATCACGTAGCCTTCGCCCTCTTCGGTGATCATGAGCCGTTTCAGTGTGCTGTAGGCCTCCGGCGAGAAGGGTAGCTTCTCCTCGAAGATATCCATCATGGTTTGCACCTGATTGGTGGGGGTAACCTGGAATGCCCCGTAGTTCCAGAAGTCAGGGTCGTCTATGCTGAGGTCGCCGTTGCCGTAGCCAATCTCGGTGAGTATTTCTAAGTACCGCTCGTCACCTACCTTCTTGGCCAGCTCCCGGTAGGCCCAGCCCGCCGACTTGTAGAAGGCCTCTTCCAAATCCATATCCTTGTAGATGCTCGGCCGGTGGCCGTACTTGGTGGTGTCGTAGTCACTGATCCAGGGGATGATCTCGTGGTCATCGGCAATGGCTCCAGTCTCTAAGACAATCAGCGTGTTCAAAATCTTGAAGGTAGAGGCGGGCAGTGTACCCACCTGGCTATCGGCCATATCAGAGGTCATCCACACCTGCCGGTTGTAGTCGTAAATGGTGATACTGCCGTTGATGCCGCAGTCTTCGAAGGGTTGCTGCCAGGAGGTTTGGGCCCAAGTCTGGTAGGTAGGCATCCCCGCCAGCAGTAGACAGATGATGTTCTTGTAGCAGTATGGGAGAAATGTCTGGTATGGCATAGTAGCCTTTGGATTTGGGTGGTGTCAATTCTGTAGGGCGCGAAGCGCGCTTCGCGCC
>DMST01000325.1:748-13502 GCA_003454975.1 Cytophagales bacterium
CGCGCCCTACAGAATTGAAAACTTCCCCGGTAAGCTAGGAAGAATCCCTAACCTTTCTCTTCTATCATTAAAACCACCTTACCTTTCACGCCCCGGTTCTCGATAAGCTGGTGGGCCCGGGCTACCTCTCGCATGGGGATGCGCTCAGCTATTACCGGCTTAATCTTGCCCTGCTGTAGCAGAGAAAATAAAGCGGTGAGGTCTTCCCGAAACCAAGCAGCCTGCTTTTTACGGAGTGGAGCGATGGAATAGAAGGGCACGGACTTCTTAGAAAATAGCTGCCGAAGGGCAAGCCAAATGCCGGACCCTACCAAGCTCAGCAAAGTTGCGGTACCCCAGTGGGTCCCTGATTTCGCAGTCCCGTAGCGTACCAGCGTCCCGTGTGGGGCCAGCATTTTGTAGGAGCCTATAAAGTCACCCACACCATCGAAGACGGCATCTACGCCGGCTCCGCTAAGTTCTCGCACCTTTTGGGAGACATTCTCCGTCTTGTAGTTGATGGGCGTGGCGCCCAGGCTGGCTACCAGGTTTAGCTTTCGCTCCGATTCGGTGCCGTACATCTCCAAACCTTCCAGCTGGCCCAACTGTAGCAGGGCCGTGCCTACCGCCCCACCCGCACCGGTGATCAATACCTTATCTCCGCGCTTCACCTTAGCATAGCGGTGCAGCATCTGGTAGGCCGTCATGTAGGAAAGAATCATGCTGACGGCCTCGGCGGAGTCCAGCTCATTCGGCACCGGCACCAGCCGGTTTTCGTGCAGGCAAACATACTCAGTGTAGGCCCCGGTTACGGTGAGCTCGGCTACCTTCTGCCCCACCAACAGGGTAGTCACGGCTGCGCCTACCTTGTCCACTACCCCCACCAAATCATAGCCAGGCGTCATGGGCGGCTTGAGGCCCCGGGTGCCGGGGTAGGTGCCTTCGCGCACCAGGCAGTCCGTAAAGGCCACACTGGAGGCCTGCACCCGGATGCGGACCTCGTGCGGTCCAGGCTCCGGCAACTCAGTCTCCTGTTTGATTTTCAAGACTTCCGGTCCACCGTATTCCTCCAATACTACCTTGCTGTATCCCATATATGCTTTTGGTTTGTGAGGGTACAAACCTAGCGGGGGCAGGTGCCAGAAATCGTTGACTTATGTTAACCTTTTTGGGTGGCCATTCTTTTTCGGATCCGGCTCAGGCTCTCAGGCTGGATGCCCAGCATGCTAGCAATGTATTTTTGAGAAACGGACTGAAAATACTCGGGCTGTTCGCGTAGCAGATTGGCGTAGCGCACCTCGGGCTTGTGTGCTGATAGTAAACTGGACAGTTGGATGATCATCTTGGTGGTCCGCTCCATGATGATCCGGGAGAAGGATTCTAGCTTAGGGCAGCGGGCATACAAGTCATGCAGCGCCCCTTTCTCAATAGCATATACCACCGAAGTCTCTAGGGCTTGTAAATAGTTATCCGAAGGGGTGCCACTGGTAAAACTGCCTAGCACCGTAAACCATTGGCCGGGTAGCGAAACAAAACAGGTTTTTTCCACCCCGTCTATGGTAAGGTAGTGCCGAATGCTACCCTGCACTAGAAAATACAAGTGCCTGGCTACCTCGCCGTCGCGCAGCAGCATGGTTTTCCTTGCCAGCGTTCGTTCTTCGAAGGCGGGAAGGATCATCGCCAGTTCTTCTTCAGTGAAGGGTAAGGTCTGTAGTAAGTTCTCCTGGAGCCTCTCTATCATATTGGTCTTGGCTTTTCAGGCCAAGGGAGAACGAATATAAGGAAAGACCGGCAGGTTACTCACCCAAGCCATTCGCGGTGCCGCAGCTTTGAGCTATCAATGAACGGGCTTCAGGCAAACATACTAACCTCGATGCCATTGAAGTTCTTCTGGATATCCTGCTCGGCGATGTTTTCTTACCGCAAAATCTGCAAGCACTCCTCTATGCACTAGTAGGGTCATTTCCTCATCTAGTCCACCATTTTGTCCACTAGTGCTCCCACGTGTATTTCCGTGGTATTGAATACGGTCAAGGAATCGAAATCCCCCTGGCTGAGGATCAGGGGCAATTCCGTTCCGCCCAATACGATGCCTTCAATGCCATGGTCAGTGCGCAAATCCTCTACTATCCGGATCAACCGATTTTTGGTTTCGGGCAGGATCTGGTTAAACACCAATTCTCCCATATACTTTTCGTGGATGTAATCTTGGCTGGCTTCCTCCGGAATCACCATCTCCATGCCGTGGTGGGCGGCAGCTCGTTGGTAAAAGCCTCGGCTCATGGTGGATTTGGTGCCCAGCAGCCCCACTTTCTTTAGGCCTTGAGCCTGGATGGCTTCGCAGGTGGCCTCTACTATGCTGATCATGTTCACGTTGACGGCTGCAGCCAGCTCGTTGAAAACCAGGTGGGGAGTATTGGAGGCCAGGGCGGCGTATTCTACCCCGGCTGCTTCTAGTAAGCTGATCTTGTCCTTGAGGAATGCTACCAGCTTGTCTAGCTGATTGCTGAAGACGTAACCCAGCATTTCGGTCATGTCTATGCTGTACAGCACAATTTCTGGGTAAGCATCCGTGTTCAATGTTTCCCGAAAACCCTCAATCAGTAACCGGTAGTATTCTACCGTTGATGCGGGGCCTATACCGCCAATGAGTCCAATTTTCTTCATGGTTGTGCTTTTGATTATTCTGCCCTTAGCCGCTCCCGCGCCACCATCAGGGCAAAGCCCAGTCGGTTTTCGCCTCGCCACTGAAAGGGGTTATTGGCCTCGGGTTTGTTTTCTTCCAACCCGATACCCCAAATCCGGTCCACGGGACTGGCTTCTACCAGCACCCGATTACCGGTAGAAAGCAGGAATTCCTTTAGAGCCTCATCCTGCGAGAATTTGAGGTAGCTGCCCTGTACTACTATGTCAAATTTGTGCGCGTTCCAGTTTTCCTGGTCAAAATTCCGAATCTCCCGCCCTAGCTTTTTGGCCGCTCCCGGATTGGAAGCCGCAATGATCTTCTCCTGGTTGTCCAGATCATTGAATAGCGCCGCTTTCCGGGCCATCATGTAATGCTCGGCCGTTGCGTACCGCACTCCGTTTTCGGTAAAGGGGCTGCTGTACCATTGGGACAGACACAATTTGGTGACTTCGCGGGATGGCTTTTTCTCCTTGTGCCCCCAAAAGTGGAGGTATTTGAATCGTTTGCCCCGGGCCAGGGCTTCTAGTAGTTCGTCTTTACTTTTCATATACATTGGCTCCGCTGGTGGAGATCGTTATTCGACCTTAATCTGACCGTTGGTTCTAATATATAGGATGACAGGCTGATTTTCAGCAGACTCCAAGGTATGCAACGATTGGCCTTCTGAGCCAAAATAACTAGTCGGGTCTAGCATAATTTCCTGCGCCTCCTGTGGCAATTGGTAGGAAACAGATCCCTGAATCACGATGGCATGAAACACCTGGCCATCACTGCGCATCTTCCCACGGAATCCTACCGGAAGTTTCACGAATACCCCCTTCAGTCCATCTTCCTTTTTGCTATCCCACAGAAAGCTGAGCTCGGCGCCGCTTTCAGCACTCACCCAGGAAGTTCGGCTATGGTCTAGCCATACTACATTGGAGGCATCTACGTTAATGGGGCGCTCCCCATTATCAAACGCTTCCTCCGTTGGTTTCACCAAATACGGCCCGCGGTCAATCTCTACGTAGGCAATGTTCTCCGTACCCCGGGCGGAAGTGATATGGGCTTCGCCTATCGGCTGGGTCCAAAAGCTACCCGGTGGCATCCACATGGTTGAGGCTTGAGAATCATCATTGTGCACCAATCCCTTGATGACTACCGCACGGTAGGTCACATTATGAATGTGTGGGGGGGAAGAGAATCCATCTACAAACTTCGCTAAGAACCCCGTAGCTACCGTACCCTTTCGGTCTCCCCATACCGTACCGGCTTGCGGGCTTTTGTCTCCACGGGCAGGGTTCAGCTTTTCCCATACAATGTCTGAGCTCAAAACCACGCGGTTGGTGGGGTTCTCTATGTCTGCCGTCAACTCTTCCGAGCTGCCATTGCCCTCTGGGGCTGTACATGCACTAATCAGGCAAAGCCCTGCGATGAGATGGATTCTGTTCATTGCTTACTTCAGGAATTTTGAAGCTAATGAACGCGGGTTATGGCATGCAGGTTGGCCTTCTACGCCCAATTTCTAATGGGGGCTACAACTTTCTAGCTGAACACTTTTTTCCCATCGCTTTTTATCCCCTAACGGGAAACGGTATTCACGACCGTTTCTGTTTCCAACTCCCGCTGAGACACCGTTTACGCAAACCGGATAGCACTGAGGTAAACCCAACCGATGAAGAGCGCTTGCAGGGGAACACGAAACCAAAGGTAGCGCAGTCCGGGGCCGTCAAAAGTTCCGGTTTGGTAGTTCAAGCCCTCTACGGCCGCCTTTATGTTGGCGGGTACCATCAGCAGAAAGAATAGGATGAGCAACCAAGCGGTCAACGTTCTGTATTGTGGGAAAAGTAACCCTATGGCGCCTAGTACTTCTACCAAGCCCGTGAAGTATACCAGCTCCTTTTTGTAAGGAATTTGGGCGGGGATCATCATGGCCATGCCCTCGGTATACAGCACATGCCCCAGGGCGGTAAACATCAGCATGACGGCCATCCCCACCCGAGCCGCTCGTGGGAAATCATAGCCATTGCCGAGGGCTCTAAAAACGAATAGTGCGATCAGGGAGGTAATCAGGAGTACGAATAGAGGTTTCATCTTTTAGGACAAAAGTGAGCTTTGCCCTGCCCCTGCACAATGAACCCAGGTTAAGAAATACGCTTTCTGATTCTGCTGAGGGCTTGGGGAGTCACCCCGATATACGAAGCCAGATGCTTGAGGGGGATTTCCTGGAGGAAGTGGGGGTACTTCTTAAACAGCGCTAAATACCGCTCCTCTGCCGTTTCCCTGAGCAGGGAATGCTCACGGCCTGCCTTCATCAGGTATAGATTTTCCGCCACTAACCGGCCGATCGTATTGCCAATCTCAGTCGTTTTATATACCGTTTGCAGGCCTTCGTAGGTGATCTGCCAAAGGATGGCAGGAGACATAGTCTCTATTTGATAACTACTGGGGAGCTGCTGGATAAACGAATCGTAAGCACTCACAAATTCATTTTGAAAACAGAACCAAAAGGTCACATCGTTTTCTTCTCCTGGGAAAAACAACCTGGCGGATCCTTTTTCTATAAACGACAAGTGCTGCTCGGTTTGCCCTACCTTGAGCAACTTGGCTTTTTTCGGATACTCGACCTTTTTCAGCTGGCTAGAGAAGACATCCCAATCGGAAGCACTGATGCCAACCAGTTGTTCAAAGTACTGCTTGATCTCCTCCATCCCTTGCTATTCCTGTGGCATACTCCCGCCGCCGGGCTTGTTTCGTGCTATCCTGGTACGACCCTACAGGCCCAGGGCCAACCATCAATCAGGTTAGGCTGGGCTGTTTTCTTTCATGTAAGCCTCGTAATCCACGAAACTCTTGCTTACGATTTTCTTAGCTACTTCCGCATTCTGGAAGTCTTCCACTTCTACCGTCTTATTCTCCAGCTTTTTGTAGTCCTCAAAGAAGTTTTGCAGTTCCTTGATGAAGTGACGAGGCAGCTCATCAATGTCATTGATGTGGTTCACACTCATGTCGTTCTCGGCCACGGCAATGATCTTATCGTCCTTCTCGCCGCCGTCTAGCATGCGCATCACGCCTATCACCTTGGCCGACACGATGCACATGGGCACAATGGTGATCTGCGAGAGCACCAGGATGTCCAGTGGATCATTATCGTCGCAGTAGCTCTGCGGGATAAATCCGTAATTGGCCGGGTAGTACATAGAAGAATAGATAACCCGGTCGAGCTTAAGCAGCCCGCTGTCCTTATCCAGCTCGTATTTGGCTCGATTGTTTTTCGGAATCTCAATGATGCCGTTGACGATCTCCGGGGTATTCTCTCCGGGGCTTACACTGTGCCAGGGATTGGTAACGGTGGACTTGCTCATGGGGGCGATGTTTTCGTTGTGCGTTTCGAACATGAAGGTCCGTAAGGACATCGAGAATGTACACCACCAGGGAGATTTTATTCGCTCAAACGATTTCCGAATAGCCGCTCCCGAACTCATCCTGTCCGGGAGCGAAAAAAAACACGGGGCCAAAGGCATAACACACAACCGCCATCCGGCTACCGTACCGGGTAATGCCCGGACTACCTCCTAAAAAATGAGCAAGAATTTAGCGGGCAGCATGAAAAAAGTACCATACGGTGTTATTCGAGGATTCTACTTCCCACGGGCAGGCCTTTGGGTGCCCTGTCGGGTATGGTTTTACCAAAATCAGGGTCATTCAGGGTATCCATAAAACTCCATCACTTTTGCCAGCGTAGTGTGCAGAACGTTGTGCATGTAGGGGTCGCCATGTCTAGGTTGCGCAGGGTAGGGGTTCTAAAATCGAATGCCTCCGGGGTCCCGGCATCTGTTGGCGAAACGTTCACCCTTACCCTAAAAGTATGCATCTGTTTTTATGCGTTCAGTTTCCTCAAATAGATGTTGGAGACCACCAGTACTACAAAAAGAAAGACGTTGAGCAGGTTGATCACCCAGGGATCTTTATGCGCCCAATGGCCAATGATGGCCGTCAGGTAAAAACACCCTACGCCCGCATATGCCCAATCCTTTACCTGCAAGGGTACCTGGGGGATCAGTAAGATAACCACGGCTATGAATTTTAGGACCGCAAGTTCTATTCTGAAGAAATTGGGGAAACCGAATTTCTTCAAGCCCTCTATCATCGCCTGGCTAAAGAGATAGCTATAGGCACTCCAAGTCAGGTAGACCGCAGTAAGTAGCGTAGATATCCAATAGATTGTTTTCATGACCCGGCACCCTAGAATACCGCCAATAACAGACAATGGCGGTTTATCTCCAATAATACTGGAATAGATTCCTGTATTCTCAGTCCTTATCTCCGGTGTCCCGCTGCACCTCGATCACCTCGTCCTGCAGGCCAATCTCATCGGGAGTGGTATCGTCCTCCTTCCAAAAGTTGTGAATGCCCACCATATAAGCAACGGTGAGGCCCCAAAGCTGATGCTTGAGCCAGCGCACTAGTTGCCGGGCCAGTGCCCGGGCGTAGGGATCTACATAGGCAAGGGCCAGCACCATAATGAGGCCTTGAGGTATCAGCAGCAGGGCATTCCATTCGCCCTGTTGAGTCAGATATCCTTGGTTGAAAAACACCAAGCCTACGTAGGCGTATACTGCCCAGCGCTGCATAAACCATAGCCCCAGCATGCATACTAAGCTTGACAATGCCACCATACCGGCATAGGGCGGAAACCAACTCCCGATTCCGAAGGCGACCTCACTGAAGACCATAGGCACGGACAAGGCTGCGCCTACAAACCCAAGCAGGCAAATAACGGTGATGGCAAGGGGGCGCTCTGACTTAGGAGTGAATGTCAGTTGAATTGAGTTTGTGGGGTTCATCGCTTTGGGCTTTCAGTAGACTTTAGGTTCATTCCCCATAGAAAGTTGGCTACTACCGGAATGGTTCCCCGAAGGCCCCATCCCGGATTGGAAATACCCAAATTAGGGGGACTAGTAGTAGCTATCCACCATGGCAATCCTTTGCTTGCCCTCCTGCTGCTTAAAGCCCTTGTGGATGCCGTTTTGTACCGAAATAACGACCGTTCCCGCTTTGGCTAGTACAGGATATCCAGTTTCATCCGAAAGCAGAAAATCTTGGTGTGAATACAAATCTTTATAATTAAGATTTTCCTTTAGGTTATGCTTGATGGCTCTTCTTTTTGCATGGGACCGGGGCACATATCCATAGGGCCCTTCCTCGATACTCTCACAATCTCTCAGGTACAAAAACACTTTGTACCCCTCCTGCATAGAGTCAATATGCCAGCTCCGGGGGTTCACTACCGATTCGTTCAAATAAACATTTAGCTGCCGCTGCTGAACTCCATATCTGGCTTGATTGAAGATAATAGATTGAATAAAGTCTACGGAAATCTTGCTGTAACACGCCGAAAGGAAAGAGAAGTTTTTAATAAACCCTTTATTCAAGCCAAACGCATCCAGCATACCCCCGTCTACTTCTTCTTTTCCTTTCCTACGGATGAGAAAAACCGGCTTTGGAAAGCCCGCCAGCTCAGGATACCCTTTCAATTTGGTCAAACCATTTTGGGCCAGATAATCATCCGTTTCGAAATACTCTTTGTCTGCTAGCCTTTCTTTGATTTGCTGCTGCTTTAGAAATTCCACAAACTCGTTTCCCGCATGTATTGCCGTTTTGTGGTCAATAAAGTTCTTAAGGATAACGATGCCATTTTGATGTAACAACTCGGCCCCTTTCATGGCATCAGCTCCTTCGGGCAGCGTCAAGTCATCAAACAAAACTTGATGTTGGAATCGTTGATTATTCCTCTCTTGGAGTTCCCTTCGTTTCTGAATGTCTAAAGTGTAATTCTTTTTCTTGTGCGGGGGATTTAGCTGATTGAAAAGATACGAATCATACCTATTGAATAACTTTTTCAAAGTATTCATAATCTAGTTGAGTTTAATTGTAAATTCTATTGAAAATTAGTTATTCAAAACTACCCAATCCCCTCGATATCGCCAAGGGCCCTTAGTGATTTATCCCATCCCTATTCAGCTTTGGTAGCTCAGATTGCTGTGTACTTTGACCCGAAATGCGCACGATCCCGCCACTAAATGGCTGCAAATCAGCGGCCCACCGCCCGGCCGCTGCCCTGCCTTTTGCTCATTCATCATAGCGGCTCATTACGAAGTGCTACGGTAGAATCCGCTTAGTTTCCAATATTGAGCTTGATGGTAGGCGCAAAGCGATCTTCAAATAAGAGAGGCTCTGGGATGGGATTGTTATAGAAGTCGATGTACTTCAGGTTGTCCATATTCTGGAAAGACTCCGGCACGGTTTCTATTTCGTTCCGGTTCAGATACAAGTACTCCAAGGACTGTAGCCGATTGATACCCTCGGGAATCACCTTAAGTCCGTCATTTTCCAAATGCAGTTCATACAGGGTAGGTATCTTTGAGAGCACATCCAGGCTACCGCTGAGGTCAAAACTGGTGTCATCATTCAAATACAAGGTTTGTAGGGCTTGCAGAGCACCAAATTCGTAAGGCAAGGTTTTTAGGGGATTCCCCGAAAGGTTGATGCGCTCTATTTGTTGTAGGAGGCTTATGTTGGCCGGAAGCTCGGTCAGGTTATCATTTTTCAAGTCCAAGCTTTTCAAGGCAGGCAGGCGCGACAACACCGGCAGGGCATCGTCCAGATCAAAGTTGGGCAAATCAGAAAGTTGCAGCGCGGCTAGCTCATTGAGTTGGTCTAGTGTATTGGGTAGTTTCTGTATGCGGGTGCCCGACAGGTTGAGGAACTTGAGGTTACTCAAAATGTAGATGCTATCCGGTAAGGCAGAGATGCTGGTATTGGATAGGTCCAAATACTCCAGGTTGGGGAAAAGGTAGATCTCCGTAGGAAACTGGTCTAGCGCTTCTGAATTCAGCTCCAGCCATTGCACTTCTTCCGGGTTGGCCAGGGCTTCCTCCAGTTGGTTATACCGCTTGAGGCCTTGTGCTTGAGACGGTGCAGTAAGCAACATCAGCACACAAACAGCAAGAATTGTAAATAAAGAAAGTCTGGAATTTGTTCTGCTAGCCATACCGATGTCGTTCTTTGAAATAGAACCAGAATAGGTGCGGCTAAGTTTGGCGAATGAGCACCAATTTTTGACTGAGATGAATCGAAAAGTTAAAGGCTAAGCGCAAAATTTTTAATAACATTTCATTCCTGCAAAACTAGCCGTGGTTGGCGTTTAAGATCCAGGGCACCGTCACGACAACCTAGGTGGCGGCACTCCTCTGAATGGCAATACGCTCAATTCCTGATCGGGGAAGTCAAGGATCATTCCTTATTTCTGGGGGCTGTAACTAATTCCACTTGTAGTACTCCCTGATATAAATTCTAAATGTTAAATAATTGAAATACAACCACTTAACAGTCGGGCGCGATTTTAATTTAAATTTAGCAATAGAGAACAACTTCCATCAACATTCGGACCAAGGCGAAAAGCCTTGGAAAGAGGTAAAGGAGAACCTACTAACTACCCAGCTTTTTGGCTTGACCCACATTACATTCTGGTTTGAGGACCTGTAGTGCTTAACCTTAGGATTGGAGTCCATCTGGATGTATAACCGCTTTCCAGTTTCAGACGACTAGGCTATGTGTAAAAATTGACGTTGCCTCTTTGTCTGCCTAGTGATTTGTTTGCTAGGCATTAGTTCAGGTTCCTATACTCTATAGGGCTCATACCCGTCTTCGATTTGAAAAGGCGAGTGAGGCTCTGAGGGTGTTCAAAACCGAGACCGTAGGCTATCTCGCTGATGGAATCATGAGAAGAAAGCAATGCCCCCTTGGCCCGGTCTATCACTACTTTGTTGATATGCTCTTTGGCGCTGGAACCGGTGGCTTTCTTCAGCAAATCGCTCAAATAGTTGGGCGACATAGCTAGTTGATCGCTGAAATACTTGACCGAAGGCAGTCCCAGCTCTACCGGTAAGTCAGTGGAAAAGTACTCCTTGAGCAAATGCTCAAACTGGGCTACAAAATCCTGATTGAAGCTGGTGCGCGTGTAGAACTGTCGATCGTAATACCGTAAACAGTTGTTCAGGAGAAGTTCCAGGTTGGAGAGGATCAACTGATGACTGTGTATGTCCAGGTTCTGGCTGTACTCTCGCTTCACCTGTTTGGCGATGCTACCGAGGTATTCTTGCTCCTCCTCCGAAACGTGCAGGGCTTCGTTAGATCCGTAACCGAAGAAGGAATAGGAATCAATAGTATTGCCAAGCTGCGAACCTCGGATGAGGTCTGGGTGAAATAGAATCATCCACGACTTATCATCTTCCACAATGTCGAATTCACCCCCCATCACTACCTGATCGGGTGCCATAAAGACCAACGTACCGTTCTGAAAGTCATAGGAATTTCGGCCATAGGTCATAGATCCGCTCACTTTGTCTTTATAAGCGATGGAGAACAATTCGGAGGTGAGTTTCATCCCTACCATATTCTGGTAGGTATTCTTACTGGCCTCCGGTATTTCCTGCTTTTGCACCATGGTAATTAAAGGATGTTTTGGGGCTGGCAGCCCCAAAACCTGGTGCATTTCCGTGATGCTTTTTATTCTTAGGATATCATCCATCCACTAAACAATTACAGTATTGATAAACTACGGGAAGACTAAATCAATCTCAAAAAATGATCACCAAGTACAATATCACACTTATGCCTATCATATGGGGTAACTCACTCCTGTCAGCTTTTCTGAGGCTTGCCATAGCTTTGCTGCGTAATCGCGGTTGTGTGAGTCTTCGGTAGATTTCACCACCACGGGATAGCCTCCCATCTCGTTCATTCCCTTGGGGCCATAGTATTCACTTCCCTTTACTTGTGGGTCTACAGAAGCCCGTACTTGTGGGAGCGTGCCCTTGGCCGCGGATTGTGCTAATATCAGGAAAAGAGGTTTCAATAGTCTAAACCAGAACCGTTCCTCTACGTGCTTGGCCAAGTTAGTGTTGGAACCTCCTGGGTGGGCGGCCACGGCCATAGCACGAATGCCTTTGGCTTCAAATTTCCGTTGGAGCTCGTAGGTAAATAGTAGGTTAGCCAGCTTTGAATTGAAATAGGCTACACTACCGTCGTAGTTATTTTCATCAAACATAAGGGCTTCAGGATCCCACTTGGCACGGCGGTGACCCAAGCTACTTACGTTTACTACTCGTGAATCTTCGGTGTTTACAATCAAATCCAATAACAGCCCGGTCAAGGCAAAATGGCCAAAGTGGTTTACGCCCATTTGTGACTCAAACCCGTCTTTGGTCTTACCATAGGGGCACCACATGATTCCGGCATTGTTCATTAGAATATCTAACTGGGCATAGTTCCTTTTGAATTCAGCGGCAAATCCTTTTATGGAATTAAGGCTACCCAAATCAAGCCCACGTACATCAATATCCCCTGCCGGAACATCTTGCAGAATTTCCTGCTTGGCAATTTTCCCGCGTTCGATGCTTCGGGAAGCCAAGATCACCTTGGCGTTCTTTTCCGCGAACATTTTCACGGCTTCGTATCCCAAGCCACTGTTACCTCCGGTCACCAAAATTATTTTGCCCGTCAAGTCCGGGATGTTGTTTTTCGTCCAATTTGCCATCTCAAAAAGTATCAAGTTTTGTTCGATACAAAGTTGAAGGCATTTCCTCTCAAGGACTTAACCGTTTCCACGGATTACCTAACCGAATTACTGGGACATGCTATTCTGAAGTAACACTCCAAGGTAGGCTCCCCCCTCAACAGGGGAAGCCTACTTCAGCCACTCATTACATTGACTGGGGTACGGCCTGGTTCCAAACGCCGGTGGCCTTGGTGCGTTCCACATACTCCTCTACAGAAGTAGCCTGGCGGCCCAGCACCCGCATGACGTCCTGCGACACCGCTTGGTTGTCCGGGTTGCCCAGCACCTCCTGGAACAGATAACCGAATAGCCACACATAGGAGTCAGGCAGGCCTGCCGCGGCCATGCCCTCCTTGAAGGCCTCGATGGTGATGGGCTGAAAGTGGATGTCGCGACCCAGGCCGGCGGACAGAATCTCCACAAACTCGCCGAAGGTGAGCTTGCGGGGGCCCGTCACGGTGATGGTCTCTCCGTTGTAGGCATCGTCA
>DMST01000467.1:0-10601 GCA_003454975.1 Cytophagales bacterium
GCTGCAACGGCGAATGCAGGAAGCACGCATTAGGTATGACTATAACGATGAACTTGGCAATTATGAGTATCGACTGCCTTTCTCTGAAGTATTACAATTATGGGAAAACATCCTCAGTCCGGTAGTCGAGTACTGCTACCATGTCCTGGATAGCCCTCTTTTGGCATTAGAAAAGATTTTCATGGATATCCCCATTGATTACAGCATTAGGCAACAGCTAATCTACAAATGGGGGCTGGATGCGTTGGCTACCCAATACTTCGCATAGAGAACATTACCATAGAAGCGACCACGATACTAAGCTATACCATACGCTTAGTGGATTACCTAGGATGGACCTCCTCCTTTGTGTAGTTGATTCTCAGCTCATGGAATTACGGCTTATTTTTAACTCCAGTACAGAAAATCAAGGCCTCATTCCATAGCCATCAGTACTCGGCTCATAATGTTGAACGACCGGCGGTGCCCTGGCCCAGGGCCGTAAGCGCTAGAGGTGAGTGCAATGACCAAGTTCTCCTCCGGAAATACTACCAAGTGGTTACCACCAATGCCCGATGCCCACACATAGCGGTAGGTTTTGCCGCCAATTTCCCGTTCGCTTTTGTACCACAAGTAGCCGTAGGTATCGGCCAGCGCCCAGTTCTCGGGTAGCTCGTAAGCCTCCTCGCCGATCAGCTCCTGGAGGTAGGCGGGTTCTATCAGCTGCTGCTCGCCCCATCGGCCGTGGTTGAGCAGTAGTGTGCCCAGCTTGGCAAAGTCTACCGTGGTGAGATACAGGTTGCCCGCCGCGCCAGTTTGGCCGCTGCGGTTGGTGTACCAATACCATTGGTCGATGCCCATGGGATCGAACAGGTATTGCTTCGCGAAGTCTTTAAGGGGCATGCCCGACGTCTCCTCTATGATGGCCCCGAGCAGCACCGCGTGGATGTCCGCATATACCCACTTCTGCCCTGGAGGGCGAGCGCTAGGTCCCTGTAGCAGGTAGGGCAGCCAATCGTCCCTATCGATCCAGTGGCCAGCCTGGCCGGGCGTGCTGTAGTCGTCCGAATCCGCATCCAGCCCCGAGGCCATGTTGAGCAGGTGCCGGAGGGTGATCTGCTGGTAGTCGGGGTTGATCTCCGGGTATTTTTCTACGAAAAATGAGTATACGTCCTGATCCAGGCTTTCTACCAAGCCTTGCTGTAGGGCCACGCCTAGCAGCAGCGCGGTCACGCTCTTGCCCGCCGAGCGGATGTCGTGGATGGTAGTGCGCATGTAGGTGTGGTAGTAGTAATCAATCACCAGCTGATGGTCTTTGATGACCACCAAGCCCCGAAAATCGCGGGGTGGAGTAGTATAGATCAGGCTATCGAGCACATCCAACGAATCTTGACTGAACCCAGCGGCTTCTACCGTGGTAGTAGGCAGGCCGGGTATCGGGGGCCTTTGGGCGAATGCAGAGGATAGACAAAGAAAGCCCAGAAGGGCAAAGGTGAGTCTCATGATGTGGTTTTTACCGGTAGGGGCGTGGTATCAATTTAGCCAAAGATGCCCTGCATCCGATAGGGTTGCATTCCCAAAACCAACCATCATTAATTCCTCTAGGCTCCTGCCCCCCAATCCTTCGTTTTCGTATCCAGTATTTGTAGCAGGGTGGGCATGCGGTAGGGGCCGTGCATGGAGGCCACCCATTGATGAGCTTGGTTGAGTTCCACGCCGATGGCGGAGATATAGAGAGGCCGCTGGCTGTCACCACGGAGCAGTTCCCGGGTGTGGCGTTGGTTCTGGTGGAAGTAGGATTTGGCTACACCAACGATGGGAATGACCGCTTGCAGGGCTTGGTACAGATGGCCGCCCAGGCCTGGCTTGCCCTCATCGTCTAGCAGCACATAGCCGTCTACCAGGATGGTCTCTACCAAGCCTAGGTCATACCGCTTCAGCAGACTAAGGATGCAAGGCAATTCGCGTTTGTAGAACGCCCCGGGCTCATACGCAGCCACGCCCTCAATCACCTCCAATTGGATATCCTGAGGCGTAGCATCGGTCCAGGTTTCAAAACTAACGCCTACGGTTTTGGCGCGGTTTTCCTGATAGTGGGTATCAAAAGCGAGAATCATAGGGCGGGCAAGGGTGGGATGACATCCGCAGGACTGATGCTGTAGGTTAACGGTGGATAGGTATAGTTCAGGCTGCGGTTTTCCTCTCCACGGAGCCGAAAAAAGGCCTTTCGTTGCTCGTCAGTGGCAAGCGTGAGCGGAGTGCCGTCCGCAAAGTAGGGCAAGCCATCACGGAACTGCACAAAAGTAGCCGACTGGCGAAAGGTGATGCCCAACCAGCGGTTTTCGGTGTCCGCAGGCTTTGCCCCTCTCACCGGCTCCAGCACAATCTTGTGCTGGAATTGGGCATTGGTAGTTACCGAAAACAGGATTACCGAATGGTGAGTGAGCAGTACTTCCGACTCTTCCTCGGTCACTTTGTTACGGATCTTCAGTTTTCGCATGGCTGCCCGGTTGAGCGTGTCTGGTTTCTCGTAGCAAGAGAAGAGTGCAATGTAGGAGTCAGGGGCTACGTCAAGGCACTGGTCCGAGTGGTATTTCATCTTGGTGTACTGCTGATCGTATACTTCAATCAGCGCATGGTTAACGTGCAGCGGAGCCCCCTGAAAAGTATCATTAAAAGCCTCTACAATCCTCCGGTGGCTAGCGCCAAAATAGTGGGCGGGTAGGTCATAGGCCGTGGTGGTTCTCACCAGCGGTACGCCCCGGGCATCTTCACCTACCAAATGGTTGCCCAACCGGCCTTTACCGGTAGTGGCAAAGGTCACGGAGTGAAATAGCTCGTCAAATAAGGTACCGGCAATAGGCAACTCTACTTTGTGAAATTCAGTATCCGTCATAGCGCAAGATTCCTGGCGAGTACGCTCAGAGGATGGGTTTTTCGTAATCGCCGGAGTTCATGCTGAAGGCCACCTTGCCGTATTCCACCCGCTGCTCGGTGCTGTTCTCTTGATAGTATGCGGTCTTCAAGTCACGCATGGGCTCTACCGTCATGGGTTCCAGCTTGAGCCATTGCCCACCCTCTTCTATGTAAGTTTGGTTGTGCTGGTAGATGGCTTCCAAATGGGAGCAGCGCGCTACGTAGCCCATCCTGACGGGGATCAGGTCTACATTGAGCATCGACGGTCGAATCTCATGGGTATACAGCCGATTGGTGGAAAGGGGGATAACGAATGCAGAATTGGGGTACAGGGTCACACTGAATTCCTTCGCTAACGATGAATCCTCCACTCCCTGCTTCAATTTGAAGACCAAGCGCGTTAGGCCGCTTTTGTGCTTGTACACCCAATCGTAGGGGTCCTCCGCGGAAGGTACCAAGGATTGAAAACCAGCAGGATCGTAGAAGGTGCAAAAGGCAATGAGGCCATCTGCGGGCATGTCCTTGGTCTTGTCCGAATGTGCTTTGATTTTGGCCTTTACCTCCTTGCCGTTGTTGTCCGCTCCCTTGGTGTTGGTATACACTTGCGCCAGCACGTGGTTTAGCTCCGTTTCTTGGTCAAATACGTGCCGCACGGCTTCATTCAAACGGCACATGATGGCACGGTCAGCAGACCGGTAGTTTGCGGTGGGGCCACTCAGGTTGCTGGAACAGCGCAACAGGCGAAACCGAAGCCTTTCCTCCGCTTCTTCACCTTCTTCCTTGGTTACTTCCGTCAGGTAGATGCCTTTTCTGAGGGCTTTGGAAGGCTTAGTAGATTCCGTCAGCTCTTGAAACACGTGCTCGGCCTGCACCTGATTGAAGTAATCTTCCGTCCCGAACAGGTTGCGGAAGTACACTCCTGCCTCGTGCACCAGTACGGGTACCTGCCCCAAGCTCACTAACCGGTCCGCTGCGCCGGGCAGGGCTTCGTATCCGTAGGATAACTCTTGGATGATGAGGGCACTTGGAAGTTCTCCGGCTAGTTTCTCTATATTGCCGCAGGCGTACACCCTAAGGGAGTTTGTAGCAGCGGGCAACTCGGAAGGGGTTTCTACCACCTGCCCACAAAAATGTATTTTCAATTGGGCTACGGTGGGCGCATCTTCGGGCCGGGTGGGAAATACCACCAAAGCATTCTTGGCTTTCGAAATACTATTTTCCATCATCAATTAATGAACTCATGGGTTCAAGGTGACCCTAAGATATCCAAAACCAAGGAAGGAAAACACCTACTCCCCTACCCGATCAAACACCCAGTGGTTGTGGTAGTTCACGTTCGCGCTGGTTTGGCGTTCGTCCGCAACGAGTTGGCCCTGTTCCGTCAGATAGTATTCTACGGTATTTACCATACCCTTTCGGGTAACCGTGAGGTAAAGTCGATCTTCCTGCCACACCATGCTCCAGGTCGTTCGGAATTTGCCCTTTTGCTCTTCACCATGAGTCAGGATCTGGTAGTCCTGCTTTTTGTTCCGGCCCTTGATGGTGAAAACTCTCCAAAGGGCAAAATGCGGGTCCTTGTGCTCAATTTGGAAGGTACCCGCCGTGATGCCTTCCGTCCAGGCCGCCTCTAGCTGGCTATCTTCCAGATTGAGGTTCCACTTCCCGGAATAGTTGGGTAGTTCCTGGCCGTAGGCAATCGGGCTCGTAGCCATATAAAACAGAAGAAGTACACGAATCATAAGCCAAGGCATGACCAGGAGGTAAGATGCAAGAAAGGGCTGTCTGTTAGGCACAGAAAAGTAGGGGATAGTTGTAGGCTAGTTTGGTCCATCTATGAACCTACTCTACATTCTGGGTGGAGTGATAACTTTTTCATGTTACCCCTCAACCGATGAGCGCCGCCAAGCGCTGTGAATGACATTGAAACCAAGCTGGCGAGCCTAGTTGAACCCGCCTTGGCTACGACTCTTCGGTAAGCCGATCATTTCACTCAAACATTTAATTAGGGCCAGTAGGGCACTCACTTACTACTCTGTAAGTTGCTGAATACGTTGAAGCGCATTGGTATTGCCGCCATCCAGGACAAGCGATTTCTCAAATGCTGCCAAGGCTTGGCTACGCTGATCGGCAAACAGGTAGGCCTCGGCCAGGCTATCGAACAGATTGGCCGAATTGGGGTAGAGCCGGGTGGCAAATTCGAGGATCAGAATGCCGTCTTGTGAGGTTTGGGGGTTGAACATCAACTGCAATCCCAGGTTATTGAGCCGACCTTCGGGGATCTGGAAGCTGGGCTGCTGCCCTTTGATTTCTTCCCATAACGCATCCAGATTTTGGTACCCATCCGCTGCGGCGCGCTCATGGAAATCCTGGAAGGTGATACCCGTCGCAACGGGCGTTTTGGTACTCATGGGGAGAATACCCGCTTGGTGGTGGGCCGCCCCTTGTAGCCAAGCCAGTGCCTGGGCATCGTCACGCAAGTACGCCTGCAAAAACTGTAGGGCGTATTCGCAGGCCTGCCGATAGGCCACCATGATGGCTGGATCGGGTTTGTCTTGCCGAGGATCGCGGGTCTGAAAAAGTACCCCCAGGGTGCTGAAGTAGGCATGGGTGAGGTTAGTAAACTTGAAATGGTACGCCTCCGCATGGGTAAGTTGATCAAAGAACTCAAATTGAGAATTCAGGGTGGTATCGATACCGTCGGCCAGCATGACCTCCCTAGGGATGTCCTTTTGGGAGAGGTGCATGAAGGGGATATCGAAATCCTGCACATCAAAGAAGGGCGAGGGCTCCAACTTGTAGTACTGGTATTTGTTAGAGCCATCGAGGCTTACCATGGCCTGGATGTCCTGGTGCTGGGCCTGAGCCAACACCTGGGATAGCCCGCCGAAACTGAACCCAAGGGTGGCAATTTTGGGCTGCTCCTGACCGGTAAAGGCGTGCACCTTGGCTAGCAAAAATTGTAGATCGCGGGCTTGGGTTGCGGCGTCTTTGAGGGTAGCCCCTTCAAAATGTTTGTTGTCGGCACCGCGGCTAGGGCTAGCCAGTACGATGTAACCGTGGCTGGCAAGCCACTCACAGAGGGCAAAGTTTTCGATGGAGGAGGCCCGAAGGCTAGGGGCGTATATCACCACCGGGAAGTTGCCACTAAGGGGTGCTGCATTGGCACGGGCCGTGGTGGGCTCTTGTAGATGGGCCCGGTTTTGGGCCGTATTGGGGTAATCGAACCAGTTGAGGAGAAATTCGTCAGGCAAATATTCCCACTCATCTTCCTCGGCCAAAATGCGATAGTAGTCCAGCACCTGTAGAGGCGTAGCGGGGGTGGGTTGCGCCGGGTACCAAAGGCTCACGGGGATGGGCCGGGGGGAATGTTCGTTGGTCCAGTCCCCTACCCGCTGATAGGTTCGGGAACTGTCGTGGACTGTAAAATGCCGGAAGCCGACGGCATACTCGCCGGGCGTAAGCCCAATGTTGTTTAGAGATACCTGGCCAAAAGCTGAAAAAATGAGCAGGGTAAAAAGTGTTGTTAGCGGGGTTTTCATGTACCAAGAGATAGCTGGTTTCGCGGAGGGTTGCATACGGTAAAATGGAACGGACAGCGAGGAATCCATTATTTGTGGTTTGTAACCGCACAACCCATGGGGTATTCATCAAAGGCATTTCCGGTATTGAGTTTGTCTTCTCGATTCTCGCTTCTATATTCTCACTTTTAATTTCCCTCCATGGCCCTGATCAAGAAAAAGAAAGCAATCTTCCCGGTTATACCTCCGCTGGAGGAGTTTCTGGAGAAGTATGCCCGACGTAGCACGATACCCATTCACTATGCAGATCTGATGCGGTACGACAATGCGATACCGCTGTACGATGCTAACGATGAGGATACGCTCTGGAAGACGGTATTCTACTCGCAGAGCGAGATGGAGACCATACACGAGAGCCTGAAGAACATCTACGCGATGCTGTACGCCAACGGCGATTTGAGTATTCTGAGTCACTTGGCGATTGACCGGGTAGACTTGTGCGAGTATGGCAATACGCTGCCGTTTCGGGTGCGGGTGATCAACCAGATCAACGATAACTTTGACTATTTCTACATCAAGCAGGCGGACGCATCGCGGATTTACGGACTGGAGCTGGAGAATATTCTTTCGCCCAACAACGTGGACTACCTGGTGCACGGGCAAACGCTGATTGAGCAGCACATAGCGGGGGTGCCAGGCTACCGGTTTATGGAGGAGTATCTGGGCACGAACGACATCAACCGGATCCGGATTGCGAAGGAGTTTGTGAAGTTCAACGAGCGCTGTTTTGTACGCCTGCTGGGCGATATGCACAACAGCAATTACGTGATCGACATTACGCCGGACTTTGAGGAGAATCACTACCGGTTCCGGGCCATCGACTTTGACCAGCAGTGCTACGAGGGGCGCCGCAGTGTATACATGCCCAACTATTTCAAGAACAACAACCCCATTATTCAGATGGGAATTGAGCTGATGACGCCGGCCACCCTGAAGCAGTACCAAACGGAGGAGCGCGCTAACATCAACCGCCGGGCCCGGGTGAGCAAGGAGGTGCTCGCTGACTTGCTGTGGGTGATGAAGCGGGACCGACTGGCGCCGCCAGAGAATGTAGAAACGCTGAAGACGGAGCTAGGTAGGTTTTATAAAACGAAAGCCTTCGACCGCTGTCAGAATATGGGCGAGGTGTTACAAACCAGCCTGAACGAATTGTTGAATTACCCGAGGTAAAAGCAGTGTTGGGCGGGCATTCACTGGATTGAGGATCAGCGGTTTGTGAGTACAGTGGCGTTGGCTTATCTTACTTGCAGTAGTGGAGTCCGCAACCTCTTCTACTTGATTGGCCTAGTACTCAAAAACTCAAAGTATGCTCCCGCTATCACTTAAGCAGGCCCTTCGGGGCGTGGCCCGGTACGATGTATTTACCTACACCCACATCCTGAGCCTGGCCGTGGCGTTGGCCGCCCTGGCAGGCATCTACTCCTTCGTTCAATCCGAATGCTCTACGGACGGTCAGTTTACTGATGTGGAACTGCTCTACCGCATAGTACGACAGGTGGAAGAACCCAATGATGCTTACCAGTCTCCTACGCTGGCGGCTCCTTATCACGAGCTCATTAGTCTGCAAACGGGTATCCCGCTGGAAAACATGGTGCGCGTATACCAGGACGATGAACTCATAGGCTACCAGGAGAATATCTTCTTCGAGTCCAATGTGCTTTACGTAGACCCTAGTTTCCTGCAGGTCCTGAATTTTCCGTTAGCCACGGGGAACGCTGCCACGGCCCTGGACAGGCCCAACTCGGTGGTGATCTCCGCAACCATCGCCCAAAAATACTTCGGCGATCAGCCACCGCTGGGGGCTCTACTGGAGGTAGAGGGCAAAGGAGTGTTGGAAGTGACGGGTGTACTGGCAGAGCCGATGGCCCCAAGCCATCTGTCCTTAGACTTCCTGGTACACAATGGGGCCATGGGCTACACCAGTCGGCTGCTTACGGATGAAGAGACACACGCATTTTCGTACTACCTAAAGGTGCCCGACGAAAGCCTACCGCTAGTGGCACAAACGCTGGAAGCGGTCAGCAACTCCCACCTGAATCAGGAAGGCGGAGCCCGGGTATCCCTGTCTTTGCAGCCCCTAACGGAGGTCTACTTTGGCGAACCCCTGGTGTTTGACCTGGCCCGGCACAACCGATGGTCCTTGATACAAACGCTGGTAGTGATTGGTCTTATTTTGCTGCTGGTCGTTTCGGTGAATTTGGTAAACCTGACGATCGCCAAGTTATCCAAACGGGTGAAGCAAATTGGGGTGAAGAAGATCTTGGGATCTACCCAAAGGATGCTTATTCGGGACTGGGCCACCGAAGTATACGTGATGGTGCTGATGGCTACGCTTCTCGGTTTTGGTGGAGGGTATTTGCTATTGCCCTTCCTGCTGAAGGTCTACCCCATCAACTTGGCCTTTCCAAATGGAACTACCATGGCGGTGGCCGTTGTGGGATTGCCCCTACTCATCACCGGATTGATCATTCTCTTGCCGGGAATCGTGTTCTCTTCCTTGAGTTCCTTTGCGGCGCTAAAGGGGAAGCTGGGCACACTGAAAACCAACGCAATCCAGCACAGCCTGCTCAGTTTTCAGCTGGTGGTGGCCTCCGTGCTTATTGTGCTTACCCTGGTCATCTTTCAGCAATTTGAATACCTGCAGAACAAAGAGATTGGCCTGGACGAGGAACACGTATTGGTATTCAACTCCAACAACAAGCACTCCTGGAAGAACAAGGATTTTATTCGGGAGGAGGTACAAGCACTGGCCGGGGTAGAAGCCGTTTCCTTGATTTACGGTGGCATTCCTGAGAGCCCTACTGAGGCCTTTTCGTACGGGCTAGAAAACGCTACCTACCAGTGGAATACGGCTTTTGTGGAGCCCAACCTGATTCCGTTGCTAGACCTGAAGGTGGTGGACGGTCAGGCTTTCGATGAGCGCATTGCCCCCCAAAACCAATCGGGTATTTTGCTCAATGAAAGTGCCGCCCGAGCCATGGGCTGGCCGCAAACGGAGGTCGTAGGCAGAGCGCTGGACTTTGCGGAGGAGGACGTGGCAAAACCGATTGTGGGGGTGGTGCAAGACTACCATTATGAGTCTTTCAAACAAGAGATTGAGCCTCTGGTACTGCACGCTACGGGCTGGGAAGAGACGTTTGTGGTGAAGCTGGCCGGGCAGGACTACGCCACTGCGGTGGCAGAAATAGAGGGTATCTGGAACACCTACGTGCCTCGGTATCCTTTTGCTTATCATTTCCTGGAGGACTCCTTTCTTCAGATGCACGCGGCCGACACCCGCAACCGGAGTATCATCTACCTGTTCACGCTGCTCACCATCCTGATTGCTACAATGGGTACGCTGAGCCTGGGAGCCATTGTGCAGCAGTCTAAAGTGAAGGAGGTCACCATTCGAAAGATCCTGGGCGCACCTCTGCACCATATTTTCTATACCCTAAGCGCTAGCTTTGTGAAGGTAATGCTGCTGTCAAGCCTCATCGCCGTACCGGGAGCCTGGTGGCTGTCCACGTATTGGCTGAGCGAATTTAGCTACCGGATTGCGCTATCCCCAGGCCTGTTTGTGCTGGGTTTCGGTCTACTGATCACGTTCGTTTTGGCGCTGATCGTGACCCAGGCATGGAAAACGGCTACTCTGAATCCTGCCCATCGGCTGAAGGCCGAGTAATCAGGCAGTGTGAGGGCAAGTAGGGAGACAACCTATTTATATATCGGGAAGGTCTTAGGAACGGGTCAGTACCCAGGGGCTACTCAATAGTAGATACTTGAGGACCACCAAATGGTATTTTTAGGGCCGAATAAACCCTATGGGCAACGAGACATCTAAAGGGATATCGATACTTTAGAAACATGAGATATCCCTTTTTTACAGCCCTACCACTTTTTATTCTCCTTGGGTGCAGCACACAGCAGCAAATCACAAGTAGCGGAAATGGAGACATTTCCAATATAGACTACAGCAGTTCGTACCAGCTAACGGACCGGGAATACGGCACCAAAACCACGATGGAGCTGAGAAACGGTAGCCGCATCATGAAAACCAATGCGCTGCCCAACCACCCCACGGGGCAGTTCCCGAATGCAGGCAATCCCAACCGGATTTCGGCCCAAAACGCGAAGTATACCTTCCCC
>DMST01000467.1:10682-13913 GCA_003454975.1 Cytophagales bacterium
TGACCGGCGAAAGTCGCTGGGCACGGGAGCCCGGTGTGGCCGTGAACGGGGTAAAATTTGAGCCGGAGACGGCCGAGCGCTTCGTGTGCGAGTCGGGCGAGGTGTACAAGATTGAGGCCATCCAAGAACTGATCAACCTGGGGCTAGACCAAAACCTGGCACACGTGCAGCCGACAGGGGCTTACCACTACCACGGAGTACCGCAAGCACTGGTGGAGCGACTAGACAAGGGGGAGGACATTATATTGATTGGCTATGCCAAGGACGGTTTCCCGATGTACTACTCACAAAGCGGGCGCTACAAGCCTAGCTATGTGCTCTCGCAGGATCCACGTACGGGCGAGATCTGCGAGTACCGCAACCCCAGGCAATCGCTCTCGGACAGCTTTAGCGATACCCGCCCAGACGGTACCTTTGTATCGGATTGGGTATACGTGGAAGGCCATGGTGATCTGGACGAATGCAACGGCATCACCATCGATGGGGAGTACGGCTACTTGGTAACCAAAGAATACCCCTACGTGAGCCGCTGCTTGAAAGGAGAGTTTACAGAAACCCGTCCGCAAGGGCCGCCTCCCGGAGCGCATCCGCACCGCCCACCGCCCAGAGGCCACGGTGAGGATTAAGTGCAGCAGAGCAGTAGGGCACCTAAATGGTTCATTGAAGTAAAAATCTCAACTTTTTTCAGATTTCCAGTAGGGTGACGTTCTACTCAGAGGTAGTTTAGTATATTGAGTTTCAGAACGCCGCCAGAAAGAGCGGTGCGGCTTGTCTTCATCACTGAGGAAGAAATGGGAAGGCAGGTAAGTGGAACTTTGTGCAAAAGCACATACCTCAGTTATCCATCGTGATAGCTGAGGTATGTGCTTTTTTTTATGGACAATAGTAAGATGAAAGAACTCCCATTTACGCTCATTTCCCTCTTAGCCACCCTATTTCTGGGGTGCAGCAGTGTATTCCCGTCGTTGAATCCCATCAGCCCGGGTGATGACCCCAATTTCACCATTGTAGACCACGACGACCCCGGGCTTTCGTCTTTCAACCGCAAGGTGGTGGTTTTCGGCATCGACATCTACGCCAAGGCCCGAGTGAAGGATACCAACTTGCTGCACGCAGCCAATGTGATGGCCCAATACCTGGACAATGATGAGGATGGTGAGGTCGACGATCCCCGAGTGCTGGAGGCGATGCTGGACAATGGGGCCTACTTGGTGATGTGGAAGAAGCGGATCGACCTCTTATTTAGCTTTCCAGCGGGCCGTACGGGCCAGGATCTGGGCAATGATGAAACCCATCCGGAATGGCATGCCGATAAATCGGGGGCCTTTGATGCTACCTTGGAAGAGGTATGGCACATCATTACCCATGCAGGGTACGCCAGTGCTTACCCAGAGGTGTTTGGCGAGCAATCCGGCACGGAGCTAGCCAAGGCTATGGACCTGGCCCGGGGCGGGCAGTTTACCAAGGTACCCAAGCCCTACCCGGCGGATGCCTGGTACACCTATGACGATGCCACCTGTAACTATGCTTGCATGAGCACGGAGTACTTTTACTGGGCCATGACGAGCATGCTGGGAGCGCAGGAAAACCGGATGGAAGAGATAGGCCACGAATGGCGGCTAAATACCCGAGACAAGGTGCAAACCGAGGACCCGGCTATCTTTGCACTTCTGACTTCCAGCATCTATCGCTTGCCTACGGTATTGCCCGATGGCACTTACCGGAGATAATTACGTTACAATACAAACAACCTACAGCATGTATACCAACAAAAGCACTTTCTCTTCAAGAAAGAGGCAAATCTATCCCTCCCGTACCAAACTCGTCACTGCCTTAGCCTTGGGCCTGATTTTAGCACTTGGTGGTTGCGAGGATGGCTTTTGGGAATCGAGAGCCATACGGCCCTTCTCCATTGAGAATGACACAACCATCAGCCTGAACGGGGTAATTGACAGCAATACCCTCGAAGCGTTTAACGAGGTGCTACGCCAGAACCCAAACACGGTTTGGCTGGTATTTCATGATGCGCCAGGCTCAGAGGACGACGAAACGAACCTACAAGTAGGCCGCAGGTTGTACGAGCTAGGCATGCATACCAGAGTAGCCGCCAACGGCAGCATTGCCTCGGGGGCGGTAGATTTATTTTTGGCCGGTGACCTGCGCCAGCTAGGCAGCAATGCTCAAGTGGGGGTGCACTCTTGGTCTACAGGACAACAGGAGGCCACGGATTTCCCGAGGGATTCGGAGGAGCACGAGCCCTACATCCAGTACTATCAGGAGATTGGGATGGACAGCCTGCTGGCCCATGAGTTTTACTTTTTCACCATTGAGGCGGCCCCGGCGGCAGACATCCACTGGATGACTCCGCAGGAGATCCTCACTTATGAGATTGAAAATCCGCAGTAGCCCCGGGCATTGTAGCTGATTGTATGGCAGCGAACCGATTCGTCTTGACGTGGCAAAGTAGGATTTGTCTCATAGAGTAAAACAACGAGCACAGACAGTTTTGAGTGGTGGCATACCCTTTACTTACCCCTTCCAAAGAAAAAGGTGTGCTTGCCCAAGAGCAAACACACCTTTAATCATACCTTACTTGAAGGTCTCTTCTCTCCTTACAACGTATCTAGCACCGCCAGCTGGTCGTGCTCCGTTACCTGCAAGTAGGCATGCACCTCTTGCGGCTTAGCGCCCAGCTTTTTCTTTTCCAGCTCTGCCGTGTACGCCAGGTCCAGGCTATCACAATTCAATGCCCGGGCACGCACCAGCGTCTGATACAAAATCTGCTTGTAGGTACCGTGGCTCCGTACGTATTGGTAATCCAGCCCCACCAGCAGTGCGTTGTAGTTTTTCTCGTTCACGTAGCTAAACATCACCCCTACCAGGATGGGGGCGGCATTTACACCCTCTTCATCCTCAGCATATTCCGGCTTCAGATATAGTTTGATCAGGTCGTAATTGGGGTCCTGTGCCATGGCACGGAAGTACTCCAGTGGCAGTTTGAATACATTGAGTGCGTAGGCACCTTCAAACACCTGGCAGTAGAGCTGATAGAGCTCTTCCAGCTCCGTCTCCGAAGAAGGCCGGTCGTTGTGCGTGGTGATGAATTTGTGTTCGTGTTTCAAAATCTCCTTGCGCACATTATACCGGTACTTGCTGTTGAGCCCACCCAGGTACTCGTCTGTACTGTTCCAGGTGAGGTCCTGCACCACAAAGTTGTCCAGCAGACGATAT
>DMST01000467.1:13938-14919 GCA_003454975.1 Cytophagales bacterium
GATACGGTAGCAGGCCCAGTTCGCGCATATAGCGTGAAAACGCCTCGTCCTGCTCATCCATAAAATCGCGCACCATAATCTGAGTGGCGTCGCACTCCTGCTGGATCTGCTGCATCTCCTTCAGCAGCAGCTCCATGGCCACCTTCCACTGCGGGTGGTTGCGGTCCAGGTATACGTGGTTGCCTTTGGTAATGGGCGACCCCGTAGTGACGGTGCGTGAGGTAAGGTAGTAGGGCTGCACGGCGCGCTCTTTCTCCACTTCCTCTGATATGTGCGCCGGCGAGAACATATCGTCCTTGGTCAGGGCCACGGTGAGGAACGTCTTTAGCACGGTGCGCTGCTGCTCATCTTGGATGTGTAGGTAGTGGAAATCCCAATTGTTCTCCGGTAGCTCTTGGCCGCTAAAGGCATCTTCCAGCAGCACCAGATTGTCATAACCCAAGTTACCTTCTTTCCCCAGGATACCGTTCCATTCCTCCCGATCCAGCTGCCGAATGCTGCGGTGACGCGTTACCTGCAAGGTGGATGTAGTAGGCAATGTAACGGGTGCCTCCATTTCTTCCCTAAAGGGTGGAATCCTGAAGGTAGCCGCCACCTGAGCACAGGTAATGCCATAACCCACCAGAATTTCCATATACCGGCGTTGCATGCTTTGCAACATAGCTTCAATCTCTTCAATACTCAGCCGGCTGTTCACCATAAAACGTAGCCCCCCTTTCTTCATGGGTACCGCCGGGAAAGAAGCCGCATTCAGGTAAAAACCGTCCTTCTTCATAGCCACCAATATAGATTGCGTTACCTTGGGCAATCCCACAGGGATGAAAAACAGTGGGCTGTCTGTCTTCTGAAATTGGGGCAATTTCAGCTCTGCCAATCGGCGATTGGTATAGTCAATGAGCGTTTGCAGGTGTGCTTGCCGCTCAGCAAACTCTTCCGACAAATGCAGTCGGGCAGAGGCACAGGCCGCCCCCAGCATGGGGG
>DMST01000077.1:0-5133 GCA_003454975.1 Cytophagales bacterium
CATGCCCCAGGCCTTTCCCAGCAGTCCGCTGGGGGCCGCGCTTGCACGGCTGGCCTGCCCACGCCATCACCAGCGGCGGGCTCAGACAACCGCTCTATCGCTCACGCAAAAAGAGGCCGAATCACCCTACTGCTCCCCTTGCTCTCCGGCTGACAGCTGGCCCTTTTGGTAGGCCTTCGGGGTGATACCCTCCTTCTTTTTAAAGGCCGTGTTGAACACCGTTTTAGAGTTGAAGCCACTCTCGAAAGCCAGCCCCACCAGGGAAATGTGCGCGTTGGCGGGGTCAACCACTAGCTGTTTAAAGTGCTCAATGCGACGGTGGTTAATAAACTCGTTGAAGTTCTGCTGCAGGTATTCGTTGAGCAGCCAGGAGAGCTGATTGGGATGAATCTCAATCTGATGCGCCAAAGCCCTCAAAGACAGCGTGGGGTCCAAATACGGCTTTTCCTGGGCTACGTAGCGCTTTAGCGTCTCCGCGTAGGCCTGGGCTTTGGCCGTTTCCAGGCCGGTAGCTTTGGGCTTGGCGGGCTTCTGGGCTGGGGCAGGTTCCAGTGCATAGATGCGCCGGTGGTACTCCGCATAGCGGGCGTCAGCCCGCAAGGGCTCCGCCAGGGGATAGCTGAAGCTGAGCAGCAGCACCGATGACTGCACGGTAAATAGCTTGTCTAGCACGGCAAAGGCGGCATCGAACCGGCCCAGCACTACCTGCACCAGAAATAGGTAGGTATGGGCGTGGTGCGCTTCCGGAGCCTCCGCATGTTGGGTAAGCTGGGCCAGCCCGGCCGGTGGAGTTGACGTTTCCAGGGCCATCAGCAAGCACTCCATACCCAGGCGCTCGTCTGGGGTCATCAGCTCTGCCGGAATACCCTCCAGAAATGCAGCAGCCTCCTGCCATTGCCGGGCACTTAGCAGCACGTATAGCGTGGTAACCAGTGCCGGTACATTCTTCTCGTTGGCAGCCAATAGTTCTTTCAAAATCTGTTTCGCCAGAGTGTACTCCCCCGCCAGGTAGTAGTAATAGGCCTCATAGAAGCGCGTCTCAGGGTTGAGTGGATCAATGGACTTGGCATACTGCAGGTGCCGGTGTGCTACGGACATATCTCCTCGGAGTATGTACAGAAAAGCCATGAACCGTTGCGCCTCGGCATAGTTGGGTTTGGCCGCCAAGGACCGCTGCCCGTACTGCATGGCTTCCTGATAACTGGCCCGGGTGAAAAAGGCGTCGTTGGCCAGCATATAGTTGAGTCCAGCATGGTTAGCGTCCAGGGCTACCGCTTTCTTGATGTGCTCCTGCGCCTTCCGCCAAGCCTCCTCGCGGGGCGCAAAGCCCGCCACCGCCAGAAAACTATAGCTATCTGCCATACCCAGGTGGGCCTCAATAAGCCCAGCATCTTGGGCCAGCGCCTGCTCAAACTGCGCAATGGCTTGGTTAGCCGACTCTGGGTTCCACTGGTTAAATAGATACTGACCCTGCAAGTACCGTTCGTAAGCTCCCAGGCTGCTCGTTTTGGCCGTTAATAAGCGGTCGGCCACGTCCAGGTGCCCCCAGTGCTCGCGCAGCTTTTCAGCAATCAGCCGACTGATTTCGTCCTGGGTATCAAAGATGTTCTCCAACTTGCGGTCCCAGGTTTCTGACCAGAAGTGGGAGTCGTCGGCTACGTTGATCAGCTGCGCGCTGATCCGCAGCTGGTCTCCGTGAAACCGCACACTACCCTCCAACACAACCGATACGTGCAACTGATCCCCAATCTCGCTGAGCGGCCCTTCAAAGTTCTTGAAGAAAAAACTGGAAGTACGCGAGATCACCTTTAGCTGCTCAATGCCCGCCAGAGCATTGATGATCTCCTCGGTGATACCGTCGCAAAAGAACTCATTGGCACCATCGGCACTCCTGTTGACAAAGGGCAACACAGCCAGGGATACTTTTTGAGGTGCGGGTGCGGTCACGGCAGCGAGGTTGGTCACAAGCAAGAGCATTTCATGTGCACCTCAAATATGGCGAACACATTCCAATAATATTGGTGCTTGGGCCTCAGATTCGGCCGCGCATCAAGGCACGTTTTACTTGACTTTCGGTGAGCACAGAAAATACAAAGGGCAAAGCCCGTGTGGTCAGGTTCAGTTACCTCCGAACTTAGGACCTGGTGGCTACGGTTCGCTCTTAGAGTTTACATCTAGGATCATTAGCGTCTTTTGTAAAATCAATATCGGGAATGATGACCGACACGGCACCTACTCCTTTGCCATCATTTGGCAGAGAGGACGATTTTTGATCACTCAGTAGTTTTGACCCTACCGGCCTCGTCTGTAGGTTCTACCTTTTCAGCCGGTTGGCGGTAAGGGCTTTTTGAATAATAAAGATCTTTGAAAAAAAGGTATATCTGAAACACCACTATGAAGGCAAAAAATAAAATCAACGGAAAATTGATATTAAAGTTAAAATAAGGCTCCTCAATAGCGTTTAAATAGATTAATAAAAACACAAGATCCAAGAGCACGGAACTGCCGATTAGGATGGCTTCAAACACCCGCTGAATACTAAATACTCTTGAGGACCGGATAGGATTGCCTGAGGAGTATTTTCCACTGATGGTGTCATAACTGAGGTTAAATCTGGACAAAGAGTATTCTCTAATCCAATGTATAGTGGACTCGTGTAGGGCCATGGCAAACCCTTGTTTTTTAATAATAATCAACATGAGGCTGGCAAATAGAGATAGTACTAATACTAAAGCCAATGATGTGGAAAACAACTCGTGGGTCATGTTTGCCATATCGAACCCTTTGAGTTGATTGATAAAGAAACCAATGGACGCTAAAAGGATGGTGAAAAAGAATGCTAAATGACGCGATCTCAGAATTTCATGATGCCGGATATGGGCCACTGAGTTTTTGTATTCCTCGGTTAAGAAACTATTCAATTCTTCTCTTTTCCCCATGTTCCTTCAAGCTAATAAAAGTGACTTATATTTCATTCATAAGAGCCTAGACGCACCTGATCAATATCCCTTATTCTGAAGCATCAGAACGCTTACGCACCTCGGTAGGGGCTAACTGGTAGTGGCTGCGGAAAGTCTTAGAAAAGTGGCCTACCTCACTAAAGCCACATGCGTAGGCAATCTCCGTGATCCGCATTGCTGAAGTTTCCAACAGCAAGTGAGCCTTTTCCAGCCGCTTCGTGATCATATACTTGGTGGGTGAGCTGCCGTAGCGGGCCGCAAACTTCCGTTTGAAAGAGGACAAACTGAGGCCCGTGAGAAAGGCCAGATCTTCCAGTGACAGGGGCTCGTAGAGATGCTGCTGGATGACGGACTCAAACTCGTAGTCGCGGGTGGTGAACAGGTCACCGAAGATCTTAGGCACCACCCCGCCCAATTGGGCCTGGGCCAGCAGACTCACCAACTCTTTGGCCTTCAGGGCTATCATATCCTCCGTAAGGGTACCGGGGTGGTCCAGGTAGGTGCACAGCTGGGTAAAATACCCGTTGAGTACGGGGCTTGCTTCCACCTTTTCCATGGCCTGGATGGAGGCGTGCCCCTGCGGCGAAAACCATGAGGGCCACTGCTGGCCATACAAGTGGTGGAGCAGAGGAGCGCTAAGCTCAAATACGATAACCTGGCAGTAGCGATCTTCTTCTCCCTTCTGCCAGCTGTTCACGAAGTTGTCCACCTTCATGATGAGCGTGTCTCCGGGGCCTAGCGTTACCCGCTGGTTGGCCGTATACAGCTCCGATTGGCCCTGCACCACGTGCACCACGCGAGCCTCCTGCGCCAGAGTAAACGCTACCTTGAAGGGCGGCGGAAAGGTATTGCGGCCAAAGACCCGCCAGTCTTGCAGCGGGTAGGTTTCTAGCTTGGGCTCCATAGAATAGCAAGATAGAAAATGCTAACAGTTTGGAACTAAGGTCTCCTCGACCGGCGAATCCAGGGAGACTAGGTGAGTAGTTCATCGGATGACTGAAGGCGTATTGCGGTAGGGAAAAGGGGCACTACTAGATGCACTAATAGGCACCTCCTCCACTAAAGAAATCTTGTAATCCTAACCATGCATGCGTCGCTTTTCAGGCTCCCTTTTGCAATCATTTACACTCTACTTGGAGATGATACGGTCTGGAAAGCCGAATATGAAGGCCACAAAATCCTATCGGCCCTATGAAGCCCTTTGTGCTTTTTCTCTTCTTGGTTCTTGCGCTACCAGAACGTTTTCGGGCGCCGTCCCTGCAGGAATACGTAGCCCAAAATCATCGGGTGTTTCGTCTCTCTAAACCGGATAATGCCTTCGGTGATCTATTGGCGGAAGATATAGCTACGCACCAAGTTTTTTTCTCCTCCGAGGAGCACGCCATAGCCGGCAACAAGGTGCTAGAGATAAGTCTGCTGCGGTATCTGGTGAAAGAGGCAGGCGTAAAATACCTGCTCATTGAGCACGGGTACTGCCAGGCTCAGTGGTTTGCCCAGTACCTGGCTACGGGCGACGAATCTATCCTGCGGGCCGAGGTGCAGCGGCTAGAAGGGACCCTGAGCCACACCCAAGAGTTTTTCCGCTATTGGCAGCAAGTGTACCAGCTCAACCAAGAGCTGACCCCCGAAAACAAAATACAGGTAGTGGGTATAGATCTGGGTTGGCTGCCCTCGGTACACCCGTACGTTTGGCAGCAAGCCGAAGGTAGGAACTTGACAGCTTTCCCCAGTCTGGCCCAATTTCTCGCCCGCTACCACGACAGCATACCGCAAGCGGAGTGGCGGGCTACCTTCGAAGGCATCGTTTCGGAGTTTGAAGCCAACCCAGGGCATTCTACTTTTTCAGCGGAGCAGCATTTTGAGATTCCCTACATCTTCAAAAACATGCTGCATTCCATCGAAGCCTTTTCACAAGCCGAGCATCTGGATATCCACCGGAAGCGGGATGGGTACATGTACAAGAACTTTTTGGAGCTTTACCCTCGCTTGTCACCCGGTAAGTACTTTGGGCAATGGGGGCTCAACCACGTATACCAATCGCCCCAGCTGGAGGTAAATTGGCTAGCCGCCCGGCTGGAGCACCAGGAGGACTCTCCCGTCAAGGGGCAGGTGCTCTCCATGGCTATCTACTACCGGGGGTGCGAGCGCATCCGGTGGCGGTCCACCGAGACCT
>DMST01000077.1:5166-7541 GCA_003454975.1 Cytophagales bacterium
AGAGACCGAAACGCTGGACAACTTGATTGCCACGGGAGACTCGTTAGGCCTTCACTTTCAGCCCAATAGCTTTCACCTTGTCCGGCTGAACGGTGCACAATCCCCATTCGATCGGGAGCTACTATGGTACGGCCCCCACACCCCTAGCTCAGGAGTGACTACCGACTACTATGACTACCTGGTAGTGGGTAATCAGCTGCCCTCCGCTACACCTTTCTAGACCTTTTCTATCTTGAGGCCTGATGACAAGTATGTGCTTGCCCACGTTTCAAGGGCAGGGACCCACCTCCGAAACCGGAAAAACTATGAAATTGAGTCATTCGTTTAGCGGTGCACTGCGCACTTTCGCCTACTTTATGGCCAGTGGTACCCACTACCAGCTAGAGGGAATAGAGTATATAAAGTTGTTTGGAGAAGAGCCAAGCGCCATCGAGCGGGTCTTTGCCATTTATGCCAATGTGATAGAGTTGGATGAGGAAGGGAATGTTTTGAATGCTAAATATGCCGAGAAGCGGGCCGTGGATTATATTCGTTCGTATTGCGATCCAGAGTTTCAGGTGGAGCCTCCCTACGAAGATTGGGAGATTACATTGCATGCACCACCGCCCTTAAAGCCGTTGATCTGACCCGCACTTTTCCCGATATTATTAAAATGAAACCCACCAACTACCGGAAGGCTTCTGTCATTATATACCTGCTTTCGTTGGTCATTCCCATCTTTACCGGTTCCGGCTGGTTTGGGTTTTTCGGGCTGCTGTACGGCTGGATGGGTGTGGTGGTTTGGGACCCTTTTATCGGTTTGCCCTGGCTAGCCAACGTGCTCTATTTCACCAACCTGGCCCTGAAAAAGCAGCCGCGCGAATGGCAAATCATTCTTTCGGCCGTTACCCTGCTCTTTGCCCTGTCGGCTACCGGCATACGAGAAGTACCGGTAGACGAAGGTGGTACGTACGAATCAGTTTCGGTAGGGGTGGGCTTTGGCTGCTGGCTGGGGAGTTTTGTTCTGCTGTTGATTCACCAGATCAACCTCAAAAGTCCGGCGATGGAAGCGGATGAAGCTACGGTTTAGGCAACCCTGCTCAAGAAGGGCAATCCCTCCATTTTTCAATTCCTAGCGGGCCCCGCTACGATCGTACCCCTGCTCACTTTATTGACTATCATTGTTTATCTTTCAAGATTACTTCCTTTAGCATCCAACTCCTCAAGGGTATGCCGGCTAAGTTGAAACGAAAGAAAATGCTGACCTGGATCTTAATCATTTCCATGGGTCTCCTGGGTTATTTCATCCTGTACGATAATTACCTCAAGTATGAGCTCAACGCGTTGCAGGCTTCGCTCATAGAAAAACGACTCAAACGCAACTACCACGAGCATGCCGATCAGCTAGCCGACTTTTCACTTTTTTTGCAGCAATTCTCCCACTTGGATGTGGACTTTTTATCCGAGGAAAATATGGTTTTGACCGTGGATCATGACCTGCCCAATGATTGGCAAGGTGTGTATCATGTTTTCATAGAAGGAGATTCCATTGACCTGGATGGAGTTAAGCTTCAGCCTCAAGATCTTCACCAGCTGCTCACCCATTCTACCCTATTTGATGAGGTAGCTATCCCGCACTGGCAAGTCGTGTTTCGAGGCCCAAAAGACTCACCCTTGGCTACCATGCTGTTGGCGTATGAGGGGGTAAACCCGGAAGATTTCGAACGGATAAAAGAGGGACTTGAAGAAGTGAATTGTGTGGGACTGATAGTGAGCCCTGACCAGCACCTTTTTCGATACCGAGGAGGATATCTGGAGAGCTTCAACTACCTGACCCCCGTAGGAGGCGCTGTGGAGCCTGCTTGGGAACCACTTTCGGAAAACTTCTACTGGGAGCATTTTGAGCACGGCATGCTTTGTGGCTGGACGGACTGGGGTTGGTTTTGATACGATGGGACTTTCGACTGTTTTTCTCTAGGATACTGTGGAACCAGCCTTCTTGGAGGCGAGCCCCCAAGGATTAAGAGGACAGAAGAGAGTTGAAAAAAATCATTTGCGCTCAAACACCGGTGGGTAATATGAAAATACTGATCTGATGGGAAAGGGAAACGAATTAAAAATTAATCAGGGGTAGGGTAGCCAGGGTGCTGCCGGATATAAAGGCAGAACTTTGCACAAATGATATGAGCCATACCCATCCACTTTTAACCACCCTGTTCAAAACTGTAGGCATGCTGCTGTATGTTCCACTGATGTTTTCTTGCCTGGAAGACGACGGAGACGAAGTGCCCGAAACCCCCATCTTCGGAGAAGGGTCTTTCTCTACGGAAGAGCTAAATACTTTACAGCAGACTCTGAATTTGCAGGCCACGCCCTTCAACTACGCCAACGTCACG
>DMST01000077.1:7585-7807 GCA_003454975.1 Cytophagales bacterium
ACGTCACGTTGCCGGAGCACTATCTGGAGACGGAGGCGCTGGAGGTAGACAATACGCCCGCGAACAATGCCATCAAGGACATGGGCGCTACGCTGGGCCGGGTGCTGTTCTACGACAAGAACCTTTCGGCCAACAATACCATTAGCTGCGCCTCCTGCCACCAACAAAATGCGGGTTTTTCGGACCCTGACAAACTGAGCCGGGGCCTAAACGGCGAAACCA
>DMST01000077.1:7850-11243 GCA_003454975.1 Cytophagales bacterium
GGCAACTCCATGAGCCTGATCAATAGCCGGTTCTACGAAGCGGAGCGCTTCTTGTGGGACGAGCGAGCGGCCACCCTGGAGGAGCAGGTGCTACTGCCCATACAAGACCACATAGAGATGGGCATGGACCTGGCCGAATTGGAGGCCAAACTGCAGGGGTTGGACTATTATCCCATCCTGTTTACCCATGCCTTTGGTACCCCAGAGATCAGCAGTGACCGCATTGCCAAATCGCTGTCGCAGTTTGTCCGCTCCATCGTGTCTACCGACTCCAAGTTTGACCGCGCCCTCAAAGATGCTGGCGTCACGTTCGTAGATGAAGATGTGCCCAAACTTACCTTGCTTAGCGAGCAAGAGAATCTGGGGCGAGAGATCTTCTACAACGGTTACAAGGGAGCCACCTGTAGCTACTGCCATGGCGGGGCCATGAATGTGAACGACGAGGCCAAGAACAATGGCCTGGATCTGGTGTATTCGGACAATGGCAAGGGCGAAATTACGGGACGAGACAGCGATATGGCGCTGTTCAAAGTGCCTGCTCTGCGCAACGTAGCGCTCACGGCTCCCTACATGCACGACGGCCGCTTTGCCACCCTCATGGAGGTGGTAAATCACTACAGCGACAACGTGCAGCAGCACCCCAACATCAATTTCCGGCTGACTACCCTGGACGTGGAGGACACCCACGGTCCGGTGATGCGGCTCAACCTAACGCGGTCTGAAAAGGAGGCTCTGGTGGCTTTCTTGCACACCCTTACGGACGATACCATCACCACCGAGGAAAAGTGGAGTGACCCGTTTAAGAATTAATAAGAGAATCAACAGGTGTATTTAACAAGGCCGCCCCGTCTGAACGCGGCGGCCTTTGTTATTCAAAATGGGGCCATCTTAGATAGTCTTTTCTAGTGGGATCCGGCCCTCGCTTTGCAAAGTTTTACATTGAGATTGGGCTACCCGGTGTTCACTTGGCGTATAAGGTTTTAGAGTCATCAACCTTAACCTGGCATCTTATGAGAGCATTCATCTGCGTTGCTTTGCTTGGGCTATCCATCTTGCCTGCTTATGGGCAGTACGCCGAGTTTTCGGCAGATTCGAGCAAACTTCACCTGTGGTTTCAAGACCGACCCGACTTGTTGGAGGAGGTTCTGGAAATGCGCTGGATACTCAACGGGCAACCGCTTTCGTTTGGCTCTCCTGCGGTGAGAATACCCGTAGATGATAAGTTAGACACCCTCCTCTACCTCAACTACGCAGGAGCCACCTGGGATACCATTCTTTGCCATATTTCCGAACCCAGACAATACCGATTTAAGTACAACACCTGCTGTAATGCCTTTGATGTATACAGTTTGCAGCCTGAAAGGAGAATCAAGAAACCCTCAGTGATTTTTAGAACAGAAAACCAGGTACCCCCTAAGACCTGGGTAGGTACAGTAGGTTTGTCGCGCACTTGGATTTCTGGCCACCAAACGGATACCATAAGCGCCGTTTACTGGAGTCCCATGCAACCCAATATATACCCGATCAGTATCCAACGCTTGGAGGAATGTGATTCCCACCAAGAATGTACCGACCTAGCTTACATACCTTTAGACAAGGAAGAGGCCGGAATGGCTTTCCAGGAGGCGGAAGTACTATGGCGTGGCCTCTTTATGCCGCTACATGAGGATACCATCAAGATCAATTTCGATCTTATTGCCAAAGAAGTTTCGATCAGGCTAGAGTAAAGCCTATAGCGATCCTTGGTCAAGGATAGGTCATCTATGAATGACCTATGCTAAATTGAGCTTCAGAACATAAAGCCACATGAAACTGCTAGATCGTCTCAGTAATCTGGTTTTTCCCAATAGCCAACCCATTACCGAAGAAGTACTCCGGTATTATGAAAAGAATCCCGATGAACTGGACCTGATCATCAACCGGGAAGCCTTCCACATTGCCTATCTGGGCATCATCTTCGTGCTAGGCATTGGCGCTACGGTAGCGGCCCGAATGGTGGCATACTTCTTTGGAGACCAGCTGGGTGAGTTCGTCAATTCCGTAGTCCTAGATGTGATCTCCGAACTGGGCATTGCCCTTTTCGGCGGGGCCGTGGTGGCCTACCTCATCGAGTACCTAAACAAGCGGCAGTACCAACAAAACATCAAGTTTCGCCGGCAGGTAAAAGCCATGCTGGCAGAGCGGTCGGCTGCCCAAGAGAGTGTGGATTGAGCGAGAGATTCACGCAATTTGTCGTTTACAACGGAACATTCGAAAAAGGTAAGTTTCCAGTCAGGAAACGAGTACGGTCCCCCCCTAAGAGACCTCATTTTCTCAGCAGGAAGGTAACCAATCCGGCGTACCAAGGGTCTATTCATAAATCCTATTCTATGTACACCTCTTTCAAACACACCCTGCGGGTACTTTTTCGATACCGCCTATACACCGGCTTTGCCTGGATCGGCCTCAGCATCGCGGTTACTTCCGTTTGGTTCATTGCCCACTATGTGCAGCAATCTCAGCAGTACGATACCTTTCACCCACAAGTAGAGAACCTATACCGGGTTACCATGGAGGTAATCGCGGGTGGGGAAGCAGAACATTATGCTACTACGGGCTTCCCGTTGGGGGACCGGTTGCAGGCCCAGTCTCCAGGGGTAGCGGCCTATGCCCGGCTTACCTTCCACCCCGGGGTGGTACAGCTAGCCGGAGAAACCTGGCAGGAGGAGGGCATCTACACGGCCAATGCAGCAACGACCGAGGTGCTCGGTTTCGAGTTTGTGAGTGGTAGCGCCGCAGCCCCACTTGCCGCACCTAACTCCCTCATTCTCAACCAATCGCTAGCACAGAAGTACTTTCCCTCCGGCGAGGCGGTAGGGCAAACCCTCTGGCTAGAGGGCCAGGAGTACACCGTGACGGGAGTATTTCAGGACTGGCCCAGCACGAGCCACTTGCCCGTACAAGCCTTGCTGTCTGCCCCTGCCATGGAATACGAGGTGGATAGCTGGTTCGATCTGGCCTCCTACACCTACATCCGGCTGGACCCAGCCGCTCAAGCCGCGGCCCTGGACGAGCAACTGGGCCAACTAGTAGAGCAGGAATTGGATCCCATTCTGGAAGGTTCCGGTTTGCAAGTAGCCCTGCACGCCCAGCCCCTGCGCGAGGTGTATTTTTCTTCTGGCTTAGTGGAGGATGTGCCCAAGGGCAACCAGGCCTACATTTATGCGCTGACCGGTGCCGGCTGGCTCATCTTCCTTGTGGCCGCGCTCAACTTTGTGAACCTCACCCTTACCCGTTCCACCCAGCGCACCCGGGAGATATTGGTAAAGAAAGTACTGGGCATGACCCGCCGCCAGCTTTGGTGGCAAAGTGCCCTGGAATCCTGGGTAGTGGCCACGCTCGTGGTGGGGCTCT